>CAZEGG010000151.1:0-8157 GCA_964511755.1 uncultured Desulfobacteraceae bacterium
TTGGGACACTTACCGTCTTTCATTTGTCACCTCCTCCGGGTGGCGGATCATTCAAATCCCCCGATGAAACTCATGATGCGAAAACTAGATGGTGGATTTGGGTCAAAACGTTCAGGGCGGTCATCTGATTCTCCTCCCGCAGAGCGGGCGGCATCAGGCGCTTCTTGAAAGCTGCCCGGGGAGGAAGCCTTTTTCCCCCTGGACAGCACGCCTTTTCAGAGTCCTCTCGTTCCCACTGGGAGTATAGAGGGGGCAGGCACAGGGTGTCAACCCTGATCGTCTCCATGGAATCATTCCCGCCGGGAACGGGATCTTCGACTTACACCTGAAGCCATGCAGGCGATCAGCGTTGTTTCCCGGCCATCCGCGTTCATGAACGCAGATGAAATTTCAGGGCGTCAACACGATCTTTCCGAAGTGCTCGCCCTTCTCTATGATCTGATACGCCTCTTTTCCCCTGCTCAGCGGCATGACGCGGTCCACGACCGGTTTGAGCCTGCCCGCCCAGAGCAAAGAGGTGACGGTTCGGAAATCCTCACGGCTTCCCATTGTGCTGCCGATCAGGCTGATCTGTTTGCCGAAAATATAGCGAATGTCTATCTCGGTTTTCGGGCCGGTAGTGTTGCCGATAATCACAATTCTGCCGCCGCGTGCCACAGCGAGCATACTGGCATTAAGCGTCGCCTTCCCGACATTGTCGACCACTACATCGACGCCGCGCTTTGATGTGAGCCGGTAGATCTCTTTACCCCAGTCGACCTGCGAGCGGTCCAGGACCACATCTGCTCCCAATTCCTGCGCCCGCCCGGCCTTTTCTCCGTTGCCCGCGACGACATATACGGTTGCCCCCGCGAGCTTCGCAATCTGGATGGCCATGCTGTTGACTCCGCCTCCCGAGCCCACTACCAGGACCGACTCGCCTGCACGCAGCCCGGCCCGATGAATGAGCATGCGCCATGCCGCCAGGCTGACCAGCAGAGGAGCGGCTGCATCCGGAAATTCAATGTTCTCGGGAAGCGCCAGCAGGTTGCCGGCCGGGACGGAGATAAATTCCGCCGCACCTCCCCGCACGTGTTCTCCGAGGATGGCATAGCCGGGACTGACGGATTCTTCCCCGCGGCGGGTGTATTCGTCCTCAAACAGGTTTACCCCGGGATATACGACCACCCGCTGGCCTGGCTGCCATTCGGATACGGCAGAACCCACCTGGACGATTTCTCCGGACACATCGGCGCCGCACCAGTGTGGCATCTCCAGCTTGAGAGAAGGCCAGCCCCTTCTTACCCAGATATCCAGATGGTTGAGGGCGCAGGCGCGCACCCGAACCAGGACGTCATCCGGCCCGACAACGGGGTCCGGCACTTCCTCATACCGGATTTCATCCAATTCACCGTGTTGCTTGAAACAGAGGGCCTTCATTCCTGCTCCCTCCTTTCTTCGTTGCAGGTTTTCATGAATACGACAAGAGCATGCCTCTCTCTTTCCCGCATGGGTACCTCGACAGGCTCTTGAAAGGCATCAGGGTTTGAACGCCTCCACAAGCCCGTCCATGTGCTCTCCGGCTTGAAGGAGGCGAACGCGAACGAATCCCGCCTTTGAAAGGGCTTCCCGGATCTGGTCATAGGTATATGTCCCCCCGGCAGGTGTAACAAGGAGCATATTCACGGAAAAAATGGCGCCGTCTTTGGGGCTGGTCCGGTCAGGCGCCATAATATGGTCCCGGACAACGATCCGGCCGCCGGGAATCAGCGCCCGAAACACCTTGGAGAAAAGCTCCACGTTTTGATCCGGGCCGTTCTGATGGATGATGGCAGAGACGAAGGCCAGGTCGTGGCCGCCCGGCAGTTCATCGAAATAAAAATCCCCAGGCACCAGGGCAACGCGTTCCAGGACACCAGCATCCCCAAGGTGTTTCCGGGTCATCTCGATGACTTCAGGCCTGTCGAATAGGGTAGCCCGCAACTCGGGTACGGCCTTCAGGAAAGCGAGGGTATAGGTTCCCAGGGCTCCTCCAACGTCCAGGAGGGCCCTGCACGCACCCGGTCGGACTGCGTCGACGACTTGAGGAGCAAAGGTCTTGGCTACAACGTCCATCGCTCCGATAAATGCGCGCAGTTCTCGCTCGTCTCTACTTGCACTGGAAGAAATGGGTTCCCCCCGGACATCCAGGCCTTGAACCACGTTTGTGAGCTCGGACCACCGTCCCCATAAATCGCGCATGTGCAGGACCATGGGAAGGACCGACCCCGGAGCATCCCTCGAAAGGAATCGGGACATGGAAGCAGGACACTGATATCTTCCTTCCTCTTTCGCCAGGAGCTTCATGGCTGCGAGCGCATCCAGCAGGACGGCCAGGCCTCTCGGATCGGTCTTCTTCTTTTCAGCGATCTCCTGAATCGAGAGCGGAGCCGGAGCGAGCAGTGTGAAGAGATCCATCTCGGCCCCGGTGAGGAATATGCGTGATTCCATGAAGTTCCGAGCCAGGCTCAGCAATTTGCCAGGATTGAGATCATCCATATCCAACCCCTCTTCCATTCGGAGCTGCCAGCTGCAGTCATCGAAACAACTGATCTCCAACCGCAGGGCGGCAAGCATCAGGCTGTTTTAAGAGGCTGCTCGGGGGAGAAGCCCTTTCTGGAGTGACTGGCGAGAGGGCACCGTTTTTTCGTGACTTATCAGTGGGGGAACCCGCAGCTCGACGAAGTCGAGAATGCGGAGGGGGTAGCTATCCCACGCTGATAAGTCACTGAAAAGACCAGCCCGGAAGACTCGGAACGGAAGAAATGGCTTCTCCCCTAAGCAGCGTTCCTTTCCAGACGCCGAATCCATGGCTCGCATCGTTAAGAATCCCTTTTCGATAAAGTATAGGAAATCTGAGACGGCTTGCCAATCAAAAACAGAGAAACCGAACCTGAGCATCCTTCTCGACCTTGACCTTTGTTCTGAGTTTCGGGTCCTCCGGGCACCAGCTTGGCTGCGCCCCATCCCTGATCATTCATCGAAGCGGCTTTTCTTTACGCGAGCGAGATTGACTGTGGTTAAATGAGGCGTTATATGCGATGATAAATACTTGTCGAAATGGCCATTGATTCCCCCGATTGCTCCGGGGTGAGCCGGCAGGATGAAGAAGTGCCTGTGGGCTTGTGATGAACATGAATAGGAGAAAAGGAGCAGCACAATGAAAGAAAATGGGATAGATCCCGAGAACTCCAAACCGCTGGTAGTGATCTGGTCTTCACGCGACCGTGAAGTGGCGCAGAACATGGTTTTCATGTACACCAAGAACTCCAAACTCAAAGGCTGGTGGGACAAGGTTCGGCTGGTGGTCTGGGGGCCGTCCGCTAAACTGCTGGCGACGGATCAGGAACTGCAGGCTGAACTCGGTGAATTGAAAGAGGCAGGAGTCGAGCTTCAGGCATGCAAGGCCTGTGCGGACCGGTACGGCGTCTCCGATAAACTCGGCAGTTTGGGCATCGATGTCATCTACATGGGGCAGCCCCTGACCGAGTACCTGAAAGCAGGTTATCCGGTCATTACCTTTTGAGGAAAACAAGCGGTCTTGGATCATTGTTCCCGGAGATGTTCCGACCGGTGAATGCAATAATCCCTGTCAATAAATATGAACATGAAAGAGGAGAGCTATGGATACGCATCAAGTATTCTGGAATGAGAAAGTGGCGGAGGATATCATAAAACATCTGGAGAAGCGCCGCATGGAGGGAAGCTACGCACCGACAGCCGACCAGGCCAGGGAAGACATCCTGACCATGATTCCTGAAAAGAGCGTCGTCTTTCGCTGCGGCTCGATGACGGCGGCGAATATGGGTCTCTGGGAAAAGGTGGTCAAGCTGCCGGGAGTTGAACTCATCGACCCCTACGAGGCGGGTATACCGCCGGAGGAAAGTCTGGAGCGAAGACGACGGGGCATGACAGCCGACCTGATGATAGCCAGTTCCAATGCCATCACCCTGGACGGCAGGCTGGTCAATCTCGACGGCATGGGAAACAGGGTGGCATCCATGGTCTTCGGTCCCAGAAAAGTGGTCCTCGTCATCGGCATGAACAAGGTGGCCGCGGACCTGGATTCGGCCATGGCGAGGGTCAAACACTATGCGGGGCCGGTCAACGCCATTCGCTTAGGCCTCAATACTCCCTGTGTGGCGACAGGCCTGTGTTCGGACTGCAGATCGCCCCAAAGAATATGCAACATGTGGAGCATCATCGAAGGGCACATGATCAAGGACCGCATTCATGTGAAGCTCGTGGGAGAAAATTTGGGATACTAAGTTCATTGGCTAAATACACCAACGTATTTTTCGGAAAGGCAGGGGAACGGGATGTTGGTGTAATTGCAGATCAAAGCACTAGAGCGGAGAGGTAGATCGTTCACTCCTCGCCGGGAAGGATTGCAGGCGAGACAGGAAAGCCGCGATGTCTAACGACGAAAACCTGCGCCACCATGAAAGCCGCCGAAACCGCCGAAGCCGTCATGACGGCCGCCGAAGGAACCAAAGGAACTTCGGGGCACACTGAACGACCTGCTCGGAGAGCTGAAAGACCGCGTAATTTCCCGTGACGGACGACTGAAGCTTCCGCGGGAGGCCGGGTTACGCGGCATTTCCGCTCTAAAGGACCTTCTGAATCCTTCGGACGGCCTCCTGAAGCTTTTTCCGGATGCCGCTCCGAGGTTTCCGCTTCTGCGGATGGACGGTCGTCTCATGATAGGACCCTGCCTTTCAAAACCACGCGGCCGACGGAATGCCCGGCCGGCAGTTCCCTGCCGTACAGATCCTTCGAACCTCCTGGCGGCTGTTCGGGGTCGCTCTCTTTTAAAGTTCCGATTGAAGACCGACCTCGCGTCTCTTCTGATCCTGGGCGAATTGAAGCCGGGAGCGTGTCTGCGGAAAGTCCTCAAATGGCTTCCCCTCCTTGGGTCGACCCGGAGATACTCGTGCCGTCTTCGGTCGAAGAAGTGATTGGTGATCACGTGGTGGAAACGATGACTGTAGTAATGCCCGGCGACGGTGAAATCGAAATCGTTCAAGATGAAAAAACCGGGAAAGTAGAAACTGGAATACCAGAAGGGGTACGGAACCCATGAATACAGATAGTAATAATCCGGCGGCGGCGCGTAGTAGGTAATTACCGGGGGGCCCTCCTCTGAATAGTAGTCATCAACTGTCGAAGGTTCAACGTATTCGTCGGTTGTCGGCGATTGGCTCTGTGTGTACCGGTCCGTTCCGGGCGAAATGGCCAGACGGAACCCGGTTGCTACATCCCGGAAAGCCTGCAAAGCCTCATCTTTCCCCATGGGAATCTTATAAGCAGCGGCCGAGGCAGCCACTGCATCCTGCAGCTCGCCCATGATAGCGGGCGTCACGGGGTAATCGGCGATCCACCCGTTCTGCGGTTCAATCCCGACCGCCGTCAACATGTCTTCGGCTTGCGCTTCTGTTGCCGGTGTGCCTAACTGGAGGGCAGAAGCTAGTTGCAGCGCGAATTTGCCTTCGGGTATAAGCGCTTGTGAAACCGGGGGAGCATCTGTCGCTATCTGCCCGGATTGCCCGACCACCATGGCAATCTGCGCCGGCTGACCATAGACCGCGAACGGCGCCATCAGCAGCCCGAACGCCAGCACGGTAATGAACAACTTTTTCATGCGCGCCTCCTTCCTTGGTTTACCCACTCACTAAAAATATAAGACTTTTGAGCTCAGAAACAACCCTTCCTAAACGACCGATACGGGTGGAGTTTCGACCGTGGATATGCACACTGATGCCCATCATTTTCAGTGAAATATCAAAAAATCAGGCGTCTTTCCGATCCAGGGCCCAAAATGGCACCACGCTTAAGGAGGAAGCTTACACGGAGAACCTGGCAAAGAGCCCTGCATGATCCGAGGGCCATTTGCCCGAAGGGGTTTTGTCCTTCTCATGGTTCCCCACCAGGGAGACCTCCGCCAAGTCCGTGGCGGGAGATGCGGGCGATCCGGCATTGTCGGAAACGAATATATGATCGATGCGTCTCGACAGGACAGATGCTTCATTCCCAAGGTCCGGGTCCTGGCAACACGTGAAGCCATTCGTTCCGGGACCGTTTGCTCTTCGCAGCCATACATCCGTGTAGCCTGCATTTCTTACCAGGGTGTAGGCCGATGGGCTGTCGTCCGGCGCCGCATTGAAATCCCCCACCAGGACGACCGGGAGCACTTCCGTCGCCAGATGTGCGAGCAATTCCTCGGTCTGTCTGAGCTGGATCCTTTCTCCTTGAGGTGTCTGCGGTTCAGGGTTTTCAAGGTGGGTGCTCACGAAGCGCAAGTTCTTCCCCATGACAGCGGCATCAATAGCTGCAAATCCTCGGCTGAGCACGAAGCTGCATTCCTGCCCGAGGCATATTTCGCGATTTTCCGCATAGTTTCGGCCCTCGGGGTTGGTTGCAGTGACTTGTCTGCCGACCAGGATGACATCGCTGTCAACGATCCGGACAGATCCGTCGAACGAAGGCAGGGAAATGGAAATGTCCGAATTTTCAACGGCGGCGGCAACCCGGTAGTCTGCATCCAGTGCCGACAGGGCATCCATAAGGATCCGCCGGGATTGAATGGTCCGATTGAACTGACGAGGGAGTCCGGGGAAGTTGAGCGTAATCGTACATACCTCCTGCAGTCCGATGATATCGGGTTTTCTGTCCGCGATGATTCGGGCCAGGGCTCCGGCTCGTTCCGGGAAATCGCTCTCTACAATCATCCGGAGTGTTCGGAGAGCAAGCTCCTCGAAATTTTCAGGATCATCGAGAGGGACAAGTATATCGCCTCCGATGTACAGATTCTGGGTCATCACCGTGATCAGGCGCTCAGGACCGGAAGCGGTTTTCCCGTCCTCAGGTACATGAATGTGCTTTTCCTTTTGATTGCTCATCCTGGATTCCATTGCACCGGCATTGGCGGGGTCCATCGGATCTTCGCCGGGGTGAAAAACAATGCTTCACATTGCCTCCCCGGATCGACAAAACGGGCGACAGGGTCTGGTGGTGAATAGGACTTGATTTGTCACGTTCTTTTGAATAAATAAGAAACAGGCGCCATTCGGGCATCTTGGGAACAAGATGCCTCCCCGACAGGAGGAGAGACATGATGAAAGGGATCCTTATCCGGTGGCTGATCCTGACTGCCGCCATCATGGTTGCTTCCTATTTGATCAGCGGGATAGAGGTGCGAGGCTTCTTGAGCGCATTTCTCGCAGCAGCGATCCTGGGAGTATTGAATGCCTTCTTCCGTCCCATCCTCATAGTGCTCACCCTGCCGCTCAATATCCTCACCCTCGGGCTCTTCACCTTTGTCATCAATGCCTTGCTTCTCGAGATGGCCTCCGGGGTGATCGGGGGTTTTGAGGTTCACGGCTTCTGGTCCGCTGTACTGGGTTCCCTGATTATCAGCGTTGTGAACTGGCTCTTGAGTTCCTTTGTAACCGAACAGGGAAGGACCGAGCACATCAATCTCCGAAGAAGAGACGGGAAGTGGAAATAGCTGAGAACGCCTCATTCCGCGACATGCCCGAATTCAATCGTTGTCGGGCAGTGCCTAGCCCACGCGGATGTGCTTTCCGATCCATTGCGGCAGATGACGCAGATTGTAATAGTGGCCCATGGTATAATAGCACGTGGAAGAGCAGTTGGGCAGGCACTTCTCCTTCACTGTCTTCAGGTCCTCTTCATCAAACTTGGGATCCCATATTCGTCCCCAGTCGTGCTCATAGGTAATGAGGTCAAAGCAGGGAGAAAGAGATCCGTCCGTTCTTATCAGGCCGCCGTTATGGCCGGCCCTGCAGTCCCACGCCTGCATCTGTCCCCGCATCCGGAGCTTGAAGGCCTTGAGATGCTCGATTGAATTTACCATGGGCCAGCCTTCGCGCTGTTTCTCAATAAGCCAATCCAGAAGATCGTCCACTTCCTCCCACTGTTCTTCCGTGATGCTGAGCATATCCTCCCTATGCTTGTAGTGTCCCACCTCCACAAAGCTGTGGGGAGGTTCATTGAGATGATAATCCGTACCGATGTGATTCTGGTGGGCGATCTCGGTGAGCATCCTCACATCTTTGATGTTGTTGCGGCAGATGTTGATATTGAAGAAGAGAAGATACCCGTATTTCTTCTGACTTT
>CAZEGG010000152.1:0-8139 GCA_964511755.1 uncultured Desulfobacteraceae bacterium
CATTGCGGCAGGCCCAGAAGATGGAGGCCATCGGCACCCTTGCAGGAGGGATCGCTCACGACTTCAACAATATCCTGGGCGCCATCATGGGCATTTCGGAGCTTGCCCTGCTTGAGGTGGAGGAAGGAACCACTCTTTCCCAGCACCTCGGACAAGTGCTCAAGGCCTGCAAGCGTGCACGGGACCTGACGAACCAGATCCTGGCCTTCAGCAGACAGCAGGAAGAGGAGTTTATCCTGTTCTCCATGAAGCCTGTTGTCAAAGAGGCCCTGAAACTGCTGGAAAGTTCTCTGCCCAGCACCATCGTGATCAGACACAGCATCGAGACGGACCCGGGGCTCATCAAAGGAGGCCCTACCCAGATCCACCAGGTACTGATGAACCTGTGCACCAATGCGGCACACGCCATGCGGGAGAAGGGCGGCATCCTGGAGGTAAAGCTCCGTAGACTGGAATTACGGAGCGGGGAACTGACGACGAGGTCGGACCTTCATGCAGGGCCCTATGTCTGCCTGAGCGTCAGCGATACGGGATACGGTATCACCCCTGAGGCCATGGACCGCATCTTTGATCCCTACTTCACCACAAAGGGAGTGGGTGAAGGGACGGGTCTGGGTCTAGCCGTGGTGCAGGGGATCGTGCGCAAGCATAAAGGGGCGATCACGGTGGAGAGCGAGCCGGGCAGGGGAGCAACATTCAGCGTATACCTTCCGGGGGTGGAAGAAGAGGAACAAAAGATCAGGGCGGAGAGGCCCGCCTCTCTTCCCAGGGGAAATGAACGGATTCTCTTTGTGGATGACGAAGAGGTACTCACACAGGTGGGCAAAGATATCCTGGAAAGCCTGGGATATGAGGTGTCCGCCAGAACCAGCAGCCGGGAGGCTCTGGAGCTTTTCAAGGCAAAACCGGGGTATTTTGACCTGGTGATCACGGATATGAACATGCCCAACATGACGGGAGAGCAGTTCGCCCGAGAACTCATGAAGATCCGGCCTGGTATGCCCATCATCCTCTGCACCGGGTTCAGCCATGTCATGTCGGAAGAAAATGCCCGTCGAATGGGAATCCGTGCCTATGTCATGAAGCCTGTGGTTCTCATGGACCTGGCAGAAACGGTCAGGCGTGTGCTGGATGTCAAAAATCCGATTTAGGCCGGGAATGTCTCTGTTAAAAGCAAAATGGAAAAAGTGAAAAAACGAATAAGGGCGATCCAGAATTACCCACCTGAAACGCCGTTCGGTAAATAGGACAAGAAGCCATGACATGCCAAGATACCGTCCGGATCGACTGCCGGTTTTGGGGCAAAAATGTCGAAGGCAGGATCATCAAGGAATCCGGGCGTCATTCCGGACAAGATGGCGTATTGAGTATGCAGAAAGGCAGGCGCAGGTAATTCCCGGGGTTTCAGATGGCAAGAATGCATCCTGAAGACATTGAGGGGTATGAGAAGGCCACCGACGGCGAGAAGAAGGTATTCCGGTTCATACGGGAGGCTGCGAGACCGCACAAGGATTTCATCTGCTGGTATGAGCCTCCTGTCGGCGGTGCCGGGAAAGAGCCGGATTTCATCCTTTTCGGAGAGAAGATCGGGCTTCTTGTCATAGAGGTCAAGGATTGGATAGCACATCAGATTATATCCTACAATCCCCACCAGTTTACCATCCGGGTTTCCGGCGAAAACCAGAAGAAGACGAACCCTGACAGGCAGGCCAAGGGCTACGTCGATACCCTCAAGGAAACACTTTCTGCTTTCCCCGATTTTCTTTCAAATCAGCCGAAATACGAAGGCAGCCTGGAAATTCCCATCGGGAGGATGGTTGTTTTTCCGAACATCTCCCGGGAAGAATATGCCGGCAGTAAATTCAAGTGGTTCATTGAATCGGAGCGCTGCCTGCTGAAAGACGATCTCGACCCGGCCGGGGAGATTCTCTGCGACACTTCAGGCCGCAGGTTCCGGGAGAGGATTTCAAAGGCCCTTCCCTTCCGGTTCCGGGGACTCAGCCGGAAAGGGATTGACAAGCTGCATTCTGCCCTGTGGCCTGAAGGAACGATAGAACTGCCTCCGCGCCGGGGATCAGGGAAAGCCAGGTTCCAGAAGGAAGTGCTTGCCCTTGACCAATCCCAGACCAGGGCGGCATTGCGCCTGGGGTCCGGGCACCAGATCATCAAAGGGCCGCCGGGGAGCGGGAAGACCCTCATTCTGGTGCATCGCTGCGGCCATCTTTCCCGGTATAATCTCCGGAAAAAGAAGATTCTCCTGGTGTGTTTCAATATCGCACTCGTGGGCTACCTCAAGCGGCTGATCCAGGAGATGGGGCTGGGCATCGGCCCTGACGGCATTGAGGCCTGCCATTTTTTCGAACTCTGCTCCCGGATCCTGGGTGAACCGGTCCACTATGAGAACGAAGAGGCGGAATATTACGACGTGGTGATCCGGGAGACCCTTGAGAAGGTCCTGAACAGGCAGTCCCCCGTCGATCTCTTCGATGCCATCCTCGTAGACGAAGGCCAGGATTTCGACGGGAGGATGATGAAAATCCTGGTGAATCTCCTTGTGCCGGGGGGTGACTTTGTCGTCAGCCTCGATTCCTACCAGGACCTCTACAGGAGAAAGCCTTCCTGGAAATCCATCGGGATCAAGGCCGGCGGCCGCACGCGGCACCTCAGGAACGTGTACCGCAGCACGGCGGAGATCTTCGATTTTACCCAGCGCTTCATCGGGGAATCTCCAAGGCCGGATAAACAACTTGCCCTCCTGCCTTGCGATTTTGCCTTTCACGGCGGCTTTCCGGAGCTGCGGCAGTTTCAAGACGCGGATGGAATTGAGGAGTTCATTGTTGAGGATCTGAAAAGAAGCATTGCGAAGGAGGGGTACAAGAGATCGGAGATCGCCGTCATTTATGACGACAAGGTCTATGGTCCGAGCAGGTTTGCCTATGACAACCGGGCACTTCCCATGCGGCTTCTCAGGAAACTGGAGACATCGGGAATCCCGGCCGCGTGGATCTCACAGGATGTGCGGTCCAAAGAGATGTATGACATCACCACAGACCGCGTGTCCCTGATTTCGGTCCACAGTTCCAAAGGGCTGGACTTTGACCTGGTCTACCTGGTCGCGGTCGATCACATCCGTCCCACCGAGGCCACGAAGGATGCGCTCATACCGCTTGTCTATGTGGCCATGACCAGGGCCAAGTACCGGCTGGTCATCCCCTACGTGGAGGAGACGGAACTCATCTCCCGCATGAAACGCTGCATCGCAACGCAACCCTGAAGTAGAGGAAATGATCGATGAAAAGATGTGAGACGATGCATTGTCGAAGATCGTACTCCCTGTGAGGAGGCTACGAGCGCATCAAGAGTCATGCGGAAAAGCTCGAGTTCTTGGGAAAATACCTGAAGAAAGATCCGGATGATTCTCACGTGATAGCATTCAACGATGCCGACAGGAGTGTCAGGTTTACTACTTGCTTTTTCCTTCCCGGTTCTTTATTTTAGGAAATGCAGTAAAGATAAAATAACAACGGATCTTATTTTAGGTTCGAGGCAGCCTGAATGAAACGGGAGCTACAGGGAAAATACGTAACCGTATCAACGGTGGGCGAAAAGGTGCAGGCCTTTGTGCCCGCGCCGCTGCCGCCCCGTCCGCCCATCGACTGGACGCCGGAGCTGCGCAGCAAATTCGACCGGGCCCTGCTGGCGCTGGGACGCCTGGACAGTGTTTCCACACTGCTGCCGGATACCTCGCTGTTCCTCTACACCTATGTCCGCAAGGAGGCGGTGCTCTCCTCCATGATCGAGGGGACGCAGTCGTCTCTCTCGGATCTCCTGCTGTTCGAGCTGGATCAGGAACCGGGAGTTCCACTGGATGATGTGCGGGAGGTCAGCAACTATGTCGCGGCGCTTAATCATGGCCTGCGTCTGCTGGAGGAAGGGCTGCCTCTGTCGCTGCGGCTCTTCCGGGAAATCCACGGCGTGCTGCTGACCAAGGGCCGGGGCAACAACCGGACGCCGGGCGAATTTCGCCGAAGCCAGAACTGGATCGGCGGCACCCGGCCCGGCAATGCCGCCTTCGTTCCGCCTCCGGCCGAAGAAGTGCCGGAGTGCATGGGCAAGCTTGAGCTGTTCCTCCACGACCGGCCCGAGCAGACCCCGGTGCTGCTCAAGGCGGCCTTGGCCCATGTGCAGTTTGAGACGATCCACCCGTTCCTCGACGGCAACGGCCGCCTGGGTCGTCTGCTGATCACCCTTCTGTTGTGCGAGCAGAAGGTACTGCGGGAGCCGATGCTCTACCTCAGCCTCTATTTCAAGACGCACCGCCGGCATTACTACGAGCTGCTCGATACCGTGCGGCTGACCGGCGATTGGGAGGCCTGGCTCGATTTCTTCGCGGAGGCGGTCATCGCCACCGCCGCCCAGGCGGTGGAAACGGCGCAGCATCTTCTCGACCTGTCGAACCAGGACAGGGACAGGATCAGCGGCCTCGGTCGGGCCGCGGCGTCTACATTGCAGGTACACCGGGCGCTGATGGAGCATCCCATTGCCACTTCGGGCTGGCTGGTGGAGAAGACCGGCATCAGTCCGGCAACGGTTAACAAGGCGCTGGGCCACCTGGAGCAGCTCGGTATTGTGCGGGAGCTTACTGCCCGGAAGCGCAACCGCCTGTTCAGTTATGCCGAGTATGTCAAGATCATGAATCGCGGCACGGAACTGCCGTGAACGCGGGCTGGGTCGTATGATCAAGGGTTGAAACGCGGGTGGGCCCGGCGCAGCAGGACAGGACCCAGGGCTGCGGCAATTCCCATGGAGGCGAAGGTCACCCCCCAGGACGACGACGTGGAACCTCCGCCGGTGAGGTCCAGAATCATGCCGGCAACCACCGACCCCAGAGACGCGGCGGCGAACCCTCCAAGCGACTGGAGGGCCATGGTGGCCCCCTGGCGTTCGGGTTTCGCGGCCGTGATGACCCCGGCGTGAATGGCGGCAGAATCGCCCTGAAAAAACAGGGTGTAGACGAGACACAGGATCACCACGGCGTTGTAGGGCAGCCGGGCTGAAAACCCCACGGTCAGCGCCAGCAGGCAGGAAACCCCCATGATCGTTGCTACCACCCGGCGCCGTCCCAGCCAAACGGCCAGCTCGCCGCCTGCAATGCTGGCGAGCATGCCGCCGATTCCGGCCACGGCCATTACCGTTGTGGGCGCCATCAAACCCGTCGGCATTTCCTGGAGGCTGATGCTGAAGGTCAGAAAAGCGACCAGCCAGGACCGGGCGGCAAACATCTCCCACATATGGCACATGTAGGCAAGGATGTATGCGCGTGCCGGGCGGTTTTTCCAAACCTGTCTGAAATCGAAGATGTGTGCTTCCGTTGTTTCAAGAGACGCGAATGGAATCGATCGGGGTTTCAGTACCAGAAAAGACAGAGCAAGGGAAAAGGCCGATCCTACGGCGGCAATTCCAAATACCTGCTCCCAACCGAACCACGTGAATATCCGGCCTGCGAAATAAAAGGAGACGCTCACGCCCAGGCCGAAAAAGGCCGTGTAAAAAGAGATCGCCCGGGGCTGGGAGCGTGACCTCAAACGATCGATGAGCGCCTTCAGACCCGGTATGAATGTACCGGCAAGTCCAAGACCGCTCAAGCCTCTGAACATAAGGGCCGACCAGAATCCGGAGGCAAGAAAAGCAAATCCCAGGTTGGCCAGTCCGCCCAGTGTGGCTGACACCAGGTATATCCGGCGGGCATCGACCCGGTCGGTGAGACCGGTGAGCAGGGGCACGGCTACGGTATATCCTGCGAAATAGATACCGTTTATCCAGCCGGCCTGCATGTGTGACAGATCCCACGACTTCAGAAAGAATGGCAGCAGGGCGGGGAAAGCGAAGACCCCGAGCATGCCGAGGACCTCGGCCCCGCACATGGCGGCGATGAGAATAAAGGCGTCGAGGCTTGATTTATCCGTGTCGGGGGACAAATTTGACGTCATCTCTCTTTTCAGGAAAGTGATATTGCCTGACAAAACCTGATGATGAACTCTAAAGGCGTTGCGGCCCTAACATCAAGGAAATTTACAATCTCAGGGAAAATGTTAAACCGTCAAGTCCGGACAGGTTCTCAAATCAAGGTGAAGTCGAATTGGGGACCGGATGATACATGGGGAAACCGACGCAGGTTGAGACATCTCCTGAACTCAGGAAGTGATAGCGCCTGCTCAGGTAAAACCCGCCCCAGCAGTGCATGTGTAGCAATAATCGGCGACAGCAATGGCACTCCCGGCCAAAGGCGGCCCGGCCATTTCAGACACATGTGTTTTCCGGTTACCCACGTGCAAACCCTTGGCGAGATTGAAATCGCAGTCGTAAAGGTAGCCGTCCCATGATACGGAAACCATCGTTCTGCACATGAGTCCGTCAACCGCGCAGGCATTGAAGCCGGATGCCAGCCGTCCCAGATAGGATTCAAGATTCCCCTTTTCCTCAAGCCATTTTCGGAATCTTCCCAAAGGCGCGTTGGCAAAAACAAAGAGATTGGAGAAAACAATGCCCCACTTATTCATGAGCACCTCTCGAAATCTCTTCGTGACTTGGTCCTGTGGCGCAGGAAGAAACGCTCCCGCAGGGTTACACACGAGATCCAGCTCCAAGCCTGTTTCTCGCTGCCCATAGCCCAGACTATTGAGCTTTCGAAGAGCGTCGATGCTTTTCGCAAAGACGCCGTTCCCTCTCTGGGAGTCGGCCTGATCCTCGTTAAGAGATGGAAAAGAGGCAACCATGACCACCCTGTTGGATTTCAGCAACTCCATCAGATCATTTCCCTTGGCACCATGCAAGGCACTCAGATTTGTGCGGAACATAAGCCTCGGCGCAAGGGGAGAAATTCTTTGGATAAGTTTGACGATGTTCGGATTCAACTCAGGAGCTCCTCCGGTGATATCGACGGTCTCAAAGCCGCTTCTCTCGGCGTAGGCGATGACTGCATCCGCCGATTCGGAGTCCATAATCTCTTTTCGACCAGGTCCGGCGTTCAAATGACAATGGCGACAGGTCTGGTTGCAGAGAAGTCCCACATTGATTTGAAGGGTTGTCGTCTTCCCACGTACCAGGCTGAGACCATGCTTGGAAAGGGCCTCAGGGAACGGCTCCAACATCCCCCCCGCAGCCCCCTTTTCCGGTAAAGCATAATCG
Organism: uncultured Desulfobacteraceae bacterium; assembly: GCA_964511755.1. GTDB lineage: Bacteria > Desulfobacterota > DSM-4660 > Desulfatiglandales > Desulfatiglandaceae > B46-G9. Next base: position 7,189 of record CAZEGG010000152.1, read on the forward strand.
ACATTCATAGCCCCGTCCTCCTTTACAGGGAGATCTTCTGGGCGACATTGCGCATTTGCACGCCGTGCACCAGTGATGCGCCTCCTCTGATAGCTGTCACCACATGGACCGCCTCCGTCATCTCCTCCAGGTTTGAGCCCTTTTCCAGGCAGGTCTGCGTGAAGGCGTCTATACAGTAGGGACATTGAATGGCATGGGCGACCGAGAGTGCAATCAGCGCCTTCTCCCGCTCGGTGAGGGCCCCTTCAGCGAAGACCGCATTGTAATAGTTGAAGAATTTCTCAGCCAGTTCAGGTGCCTGTCGGCCAATTTCCGGGAACCTGGGCAAATCTTCCGGCTTGTAATACGTTTCCATGCTGTACCTCCTTCGGGTTTTCTGTCTTGTCGGTTGAAGTGACCGGTGACGCCCGAAAAAACAGCCCCAGAAAAAGAGGCAGGCAGAATCCCGCCAAAAATAGCATGAGGGGTCTCTTCATGACGTCTCTCCGACGCTTGTTCTTCTATCGATTTCAGGCCATGAAATATTGGGTATCACAACGAAGGAACTCCTGGAGGAAATCCGCCAGATCCTTTCTTGGTGTATTGCTATGCAATACTATTCACTATCAGAAATGTCAACGGGTGCCGCCCGTATCTCGTGATTCGGAACCGTATCCGTGATTTCCAAGAAAGGATGAAGGAAATCGAAATTGCCCAATAATCGAAGAGGTAGGAAAGAAGTGGAGCACCTCTGTGCACACAGCGCGGGAGGGAAGTTGGAGCCTGAAGAGCAAAACCGCCGTGAGAGAGCCACGAGGTCGATTGTCACAAGGGCGCTCCATTTTGTCGTGCAGTGGAGGGTTGTTCAGCAAGATCCAATCGAAGCCGCCGCCAGGTCCTTTGCGTGAGAAATCCGGGTCAGCCTGTCAAAATAATGGCGGTCCCAGGGAAGAAGACCTCCCCTGCCTCCGA
>CAZEGG010000153.1:0-8101 GCA_964511755.1 uncultured Desulfobacteraceae bacterium
GCCTGCCCCGGCCCCTGCACGCCGTAACCCAGTACGGCAATCGGTTCATCCTTCAAGACCTCCCGGGCCCTCGCCAGCGGAAATTCCTCCGCGGTCACAACTTCCTCCACAACACCGCCGAAATCTATCTTCGCCATAATTCCTCCTTCACTTTTTTTCCCGGCCCAGAGCCAACGCGCCGGTCCGGGCTATTTCCTTGATACCCATGGGCTTCAAAAGAGCCAGAAAAGCCCTCATTTTTCCTTCATCGCCGGTCAGTTCCACGGTGTAGTATTCAGTACCCACGTCCACAATCCGGCACCTGAAAATGTCCACCAGCCGTAGGATTTCTGCCCGGTTTTCCGGCTTGGCGCGAACCTTGACCAGGGCCATTTCCCGCTGCACGAAATTCGCACCGGTGAAATCCACAACCTTCAGTACATTTACCAGCTTATTCAACTGCTTTTTTATCTGTTCCACCACTCCCATATCCCCGTTGGTCACCAGGGTAATCCGGGAAACCCTCGGGTCCATGGTCTCGGCCACGCAGAGGCTCTCGATATTGAAGCCCCTCCCGCTGAAAAGCCCTGCCACCCTTGAAAGGACGCCGGGCTGGTTTTCCACCTGTATGGACAGGATGTGTTTTTCGCCTTCCGCTCTATCCATTTTCTCCTCGCAACCTGATCACTTTCAGCCTAATCAACTACAGCCTAAACCGCTGCTGCCCAGTCACCTACACCAGCATCTCGGTAATGGGGGCGCCGGCGGGAACCATTGGATAGACCCCTTCCTCTCTTTCCACCTGAAAGTCCATCAACACCGGTCCTTCCAGTCCAAGCCCTTGTTTCATTACCGGCTCCACTTCATCCGGCTTTGCGGCCCGCAGGCCTGCAGCCCCATACGCCTGGGCCAGTTTCACGAAATCAGGGGCATGCTCCATGCAGGTGCCGGCATAGCATTTTTCATAAAACAGCTCCTGCCATTGTCTCACCATGCCCAGATACTGGTTGTTGAGGATCACCACCTTGACCGGCAGGTGATACTGCACTGCCGTGGCCAGTTCCTGGATATTCATCTGGATGCTCCCGTCGCCCGCGATATCCACGACCAGCTTTCCCGGATGTGCGACCTGCGCGCCTATAGCCGCAGGCAGGCCGAAGCCCATGCATCCCAGTCCGCCCGATGTGATAAACGAGTTGGGAGTGTCCAGGTGATAGTACTGGGCCGCCCACATCTGATTCTGTCCCACCTCCGTCGCTACGATTGCCTCTCCCCGGGTAAGCTTGAAAAGGGTCTCTACTACAAACTGGGGCTTTGTCACCTCTCCCTGTACATACGCAAGAGGATTCGTGCTCTTCCATTCCTCGACCTGCCGGATCCAGGGCTCCCTAACCTTCTTCACGCCGTTCAATTTCTCCTTTTCAAGCAGATCGTTCAAAATGTGCAGGGTCAACCTGCAGTCCCCTACCACGGGAATCATAACCGGTATATTCTTCCTGATAGAGGTGGGATCGATATCGATATGGACGATTCGGGCCTGGGAAGCAAAGGCCTCGGTCTTTCCCGTGACCCGGTCGTCAAACCGGGCTCCGACGGCGATAAGGAGGTCACATGCCGAAGTGGACATATTGGCCCGGTAGGTGCCGTGCATTCCTATCATGCCCAGCCAGAGCGGATCGCTGGCCGGAAAGGTGCCCAGACCCATGAGCGTTGTGGTGACGGGCGCGATGATCTTTCTCGCCAGTTTTCTCAACTCGTCAGATGCCTTTGAGAGGGCAACCCCTCCTCCCGCAAGTATCATGGGCCTTTTGGCTTCCTTTATGAGGCCGATCACCTTGGAGAGCTGTTTGAGGTGGGGTTTGTAGGTCGGCTGATACGACTTCAGCGTGACATCCTTGCCCGGGTGATATGATCCCTGCATGCTCATAAGATCTTTCGGGAGATCGATCAGGACAGGCCCCGGCCTTCCCGATCTGGCCAGGTAGAAGGCCTCCTTGATCACTCTGCTCAGATCGTTCACGTCCGTGACGAGATAGTTGTGCTTGGTGCAGGGCCGCGTAATACCAACGATATCCACCTCCTGAAATGCGTCATTTCCGATGAGCGCCCTCGGGACCTGTCCGGTCAACACGACCAGGGGGATGGAATCCGAATAGGCCGTGGCAATCCCCGTCACGGTATTGGTAGCGCCCGGACCTGAGGTCACCAGGCAGACACCCACCTCTCCCGAGGCCCGCGCGTAACCGTCTGCAGCATGGACGGCCCCCTGCTCATGGCGGACAAGAATGTGACGAATATCGGATTTCACCAGCCGGTCATAGATATCTATAACCGCAGCCCCGGGATACCCGAAAATGGTGTCAACTCCTTCCTCTTCCAGGCCTTTGAGCAGAATCTCCGCTCCAGTAAGTCCTTTCATCATATTCTCCTTCTGAGGTTCAATCAAACAGAGGATCGGCGTCAATCCACCGTATGCCTTTGCTCCTTGAAGCCCGCACCTGGATTCTTTTTCACATATTCCACGAGGCCCCCCGCTTCTATAACAGCGCGCATGAACGCGGGGACGGCCCTCGCCGTGAATCGCTTCCCACTGCTCTGATTCACGATCTCTCCGATTGCAAAATCCAGAGAGACCCGATCCCCTTCCTCGATCTGTTCAGAAGCCTCATGTGATTCCACGATGGGGAGGCCGATGTTGAAGGCATTCCGGTAGAAAAGTCTTGCAAAGCTTTTTGCAACGACCGCCCCGATCCCGGCCCGCTTCAAGGCCCACGGCGCGTGCTCCCGGGAAGAGCCGCAGCCGAAGTTTTCGCCGGCAACCAGAATATCTCCCGGGTGTACCTTTCGCACAAAATCCGGCCGCAGATCTGCGAAACAGTTTCTCCCCATCTCATCCTTGTCCGATACATTCAGGAATCTCGCGGGGATTATCACATCCGTGTCCACATTATCCCCGACCTTCCATGCTTTTCCTTGTACTTTCATCAGTCAGAATCCTCCAGAATGTTGATCCTTTCGCTTGATTCTCTGTCGAGGCCGACCGGTGAGGCCGACCTCGAATAGAGATTGAAGCCGTAACTACGCTATCTCCGCAGGGGAAATGATCTCTCCCGCGATAGCCGAGGCGGCCGCGACCGCCGGACCCGCAAGATAGACCTTGCTGTCGGGATGCCCCATCCTGCTCACAAAATTCCGGTTGCTCGTGGAAAGGGCCGTTTCTCCGGCAGCCAGGATGCCCATGTGCCCTCCCAGACAGGGCCCGCAGCACGGCGGGCCGATCACGGCGCCGGCTTCCAGAAACGTCTCGATGATTCCCTCCTTCAACGCCTCCCTGTAGATTGCCGGGGATCCCGGAATGACGATAAAACGGGTCTCTCCGGCAACCTTGCGTCCCTTCAGCAGGCCCGCAGCCTCCCGAAGGTCGTCCAGGCGCCCGTTTGTGCACGACCCCAGGAACACCTGGTCCAGCTTGACCGGACCTATTTCCGATACAGGCCTGACGTTGTCGGGTGAATGGGGCACTGCCACCTGCAGCTCCATGGAGTCCAGAGGCACCCGGATCTCCCGCGCGTATTCTGCACCGGGATCGCTCTGGATGAAGGATCCCGCCCGGTCGCTCCTGTCCGACATATACTTCCTGGTAACTTCGTCCGCTGCAAAAATGCCGTTCTTGGCCCCTGCTTCCACGGCCATGTTGGCCATGGTTAACCGATGCGTCATGGACAATTGACCCACACCCTCACCGGTAAATTCCAGCGAGCAATACACGGCCCCCGCCACCCCGAGGACGCCGAGGGCATGAAGGATGAGATCCTTTCCGCCTACCCATCGGGGAAGCTTCCCGTCGTATATGAGCTTTATGGACTCCGGTACCTTCAGCCAGATCCTGCCCGTAGCGAGGATAACCCCGAGATCGGTACTCCCCACACCTGTGGAAAACGCACCGAGCGCCCCGTAGGTGCATGTATGGCTGTCAGCCCCGATAACCACGTCACCGGGCAGAACAAGACCTCTTTCCGGGAGAATGACGTGTTCTATCCCTGTCTCACCCAATTCAAAAAAATGGCTGATCTTCTGTTCCCGGCAGAATTCCCGCATCATTTTGACTTGCTGGGCAGACTGGATATCTTTGTTCGGCACAAAATGATCCTGGACCATCGCAATCTTTTCCCGATCAAAAACGACTTCCGTTCCAAGGTCCCGGAACACCTCGATGGCAAGGGGGGCTGTAATGTCATTGGCCAGAGCCAGGTCCACATCCACCTGGATCAAGTCTCCGGGCCTCACGGAATCCAATCCGGCGTGCCCGGCAAGAATCTTCTCAGTTATAGTCATGGGCATGATCCGCACACCTCATCCTTTCTCTCTCCATGCGCATTCTCAATCGCGAGTGGGCTAAAAGCCATTCTCTGCTGAAAACAACGCGGGGTTCTTCTTCATGTACTCGAGCCGGTTCAGGCCGTTCACATACGCCTTGGCACTTGCCGTGATGATGTCCGGATCGGTTCCTTTTCCCAGGGCCAGGAGGCCGTTTTCCTGGAGCCGCACCGTCACCTCTCCCTGCGCATCCATGCCACCGGTGATGGCATTGACCGAAAAGCGCATGAGCTTTGAGTTGCTGCCGGTCAATTTGACGATGGTATTGAAGGTGGCATCAATGGGTCCCACGCCGAACCCGGCACCCTGGACTTCCTTGCCCCTGATTTTCAATTTGACCGTGGCGGTGGGCACGGCAACCGTCCCGCTCACCACGTTCAGATAATCCAGTTCAAAAATATCCGGGACGCGAAGGATTTCTTCCGCCACAAGGGCCTCGATGTCTTCGCTGAGGATCTCCTTCCGCTTGTCAGCCAGGTCCTTGAATTTCTGGAAGAACCTGTCCATTTCCTGTTCCGACAACTCATGGCCCAGGCTCTCGAGTTTCTTTCGAATGGCATGCTTTCCCGAGTGCTTGCCCAGGACAAGCTGGTTGCTCCGAAGGCCGATCATCTCGGGGTCCATAATCTCGTATGTCATCCTGTTCTTCAGAACGCCATCCTGGTGAATGCCGGCTTCATGGGCAAAAGCGTTGGCACCCACAATCGCCTTGTTGGGCTGTACCACAATGCCCGTGATCATGCTGACGAGACGGCTTGTGGGCTGGATCTCCCTGGTATTAATCCCTGTCTCAAGGTTGATGAGTTCCTTGCGTGTGTACAGAGTCATGACCACTTCTTCCAGGGAGGTATTTCCCGCACGCTCGCCGATGCCGTTGACGGTCACTTCCGCCTGCCGGGCTCCGGCCCGCAGCCCGGCCAGCGTGTTCGCCGTAGCCAGGCCAAGGTCGTTGTGGCAGTGGATGCTCAATACCGCCTTTTCAATATTCGATGTATTTTCTTTGATATACCTTACGAGGTTGAAGAACTCATCAGGATACGCATATCCCACCGTATCGGGAAGATTCACGACAGTAGCTCCTGCATCGATCACGGCTTCAAAAACACGGCAGAGAAAATCTGGATCGCTCCTGGACCCATCCTCTGCTGAAAATTCAATATGTTCCGTGTAGTTGCCTGCATACTGCACGCCTTTTACAGCCGCCTCGATCACCTGATCCCGCGTCATCTTGAGTTTGTGTTCAAGGTGTATGTCCGAGGTTGCAATAAAGATGTGAATTCTCGGATGCGCTGCCTCCTTGACGGCTTCCCACGCCCGATCGATATCCCCCCTGGCAACACGGGCCAGGGCCGTAACCTGGGCATTGCGAATCTTCTCTGAAACGAGTTTCACTGCCTCGAAATCACCTGTCGAGGCTGCCGGGAAGCCCGCTTCAATGGCATCCACCCCCAGCCTTTCCAGCTGAATGGCAAGGCGCAGCTTTTCCGCCACGTTCATGCTTGCCCCCGGCGACTGCTCTCCGTCCCGGAGGGTTGTATCAAATATTATGACTCGTTCACTCATGGAATAACCTCCTCATTGTTTCATCAAATACCAACTCTCGCATGCTGCAGGCCGGCCTGCGGCTTTCCGTGCTTCAGGCGTGTATCGAAATTATTCCATGAGCATCCGCCGCAGTGTTCCGACTGTGCGGAACGCCGCGGCGTAAGATCCCTCATTCCTTTCAGACTGTTTCATATTCCCATCCCCATCGGGCTATTTCCCGCCGGCTTCCCGGGACAGTTTGTACTGCACACTGTCCACCAGAGCCTGCCAGCTGGCCTCGATCACATTTTCGGAAACACCGATTGTCGACCAGATCTCTTTTTCATCCCTGGACTCGATCTGGACCCGGACTTTGGCAGCAGTGCCGCCTCCGCCGTCTATGACACGCACCTTGAAATCCACCAGCCCCATTTCCTCAACCTGCGGGAAAAACTTGATCAGGGCCTTCCGCAGGGCATTGTCCAGGGCATTCACCGGTCCGTCTCCTTCAGCCGCGGTTATCTCTTCCTCTTCGCCGACGGAAATCTTGATGGTGGCCTGGGAAGTGCTCGGGCCCGAATGGTTCTTTTCAATGGTCACCCTGAACGATTCCAGTTCGAAGGGATCCTCAAACTGACCGGTAACCCTTTTGATAAGCAGTTCCAGGGATCCTTCGGCCGCGTCAAATTGATAGCCCTGGTTTTCCAGCCGTTTGATCTCGTTCACAATCTTCTGACTGTCGTATCCGTTGCCCCCAAGCTGGATTCCCAGCTCTTTGGTCTTATAGGTAATATTGCTCTTCCCGGAGAGATCCGAGACCAGCACACGCCTGCGGTTTCCCACGTCCTTGGGGTCCATGTGTTCATACGCCGTCGGGTTTTTCATGATAGCGCTGACGTGGACTCCGCCCTTATGGGTAAAAGCGCTCTTGCCCACAAAGGGACGCGGATTCAAGGGGGGAATATTAGCAACTTCACTGACGAATCGTGAGAGCTCCGTAAGCTGCCGAACCTTTTCTGCTTCAAGGCAGGAATATCCCATTTTCAGCTGGAGGTTGCCGATGACCGAGATCAGATCAGCATTTCCGCACCGCTCTCCATACCCGTTGATGGTTCCCTGGACCATGGTCACTCCGGCCTGGACCGCCACCAGGGAATTTGCCAGGGCAAGCCCGCAATCGTCATGGGCGTGGATGCCTGCCGTGCATGTGAGCGCAGGCAGCACCTGCATCAGGGTATCCTGGATTTCGTGCGGCATGGCGCCGCCGTTGGTGTCACACAAGATAATGCTGTCGGCACCGGCCCGTTCGGCGGCGAGCACCGTTTCCATGGCATAGGAGGGATTCCGCTTGTACCCGTCAAAAAAGTGCTCCGCATCGTAAATCACTTCCTTGCCCCTGGATTTCAGATACGCCACGCTCTCCTCGATCATGGCCAGGTTTTCTTCCAGAGACACCTCGAGAATTTCCCTCGCGTGGAGATCCCAGGATTTGCCGAAGAGGCACACCGTCCCGGTTTCCGTTCTGAGCAATTCCCGGATATTTTCGTCTTGTTCAGGTGTTGTCCCGGGTCTCCGGGTGCTTCCGAACGCAGTGAGATGCGTGTTCTTGAAAGTGGTATTTCGGGCCATTTCGAAAAATCTGGCATCCTTGGGATTGGAGCCCGGCCACCCCCCCTCTACGTAGGGAATGCCGAAGGCATCAAGTTTCTGAACGATCCTGAGTTTGTCTTCGGCGGAGAGCGTTACCTGTTCCCCCTGGGTGCCGTCCCGCAATGTCGTGTCATAAAGAATGATGCTTCTCTGCATGTCACTTCTCCGGGTATTTCTGTTGCCTCAAAAAAAAATCCGTTATCAGGTCTGGCCTGATAACGGATTTTGTAAAGTTGCTACAAACTTAGGTCATTATCAGGCCCGGAGGTTTCAGCTCCAAGACAAGGAGGAGCAACAAGGATACAAGTATCCCTGTTGCACTGATAATGACGATGCTGTTGTTAATCACATTTCTCATACTGTTACTCAAAAAGCCTTTCCGAACGTTGTTTTGTGGCTACAATCCGCCAATATTTCCAAACTGTCAAGCTTTTTTTTCGCTACGCTCTCCCGCTCTTTTGCGCCGACCAACGCAGAGCGGAAGCTCCGGGTGCCTCCCAGGGTGCTCAAGGAGGAAGCCATTTCTTCCGTTCCGAGTCTCCCGGGCTGGTCTTTTCAGTGACTTATCAGC
>CAZEGG010000154.1:0-8095 GCA_964511755.1 uncultured Desulfobacteraceae bacterium
TCCTCCCTTTTTCTCCGCGTACACCGCATAAACAGGATCGCTCGGGATGTCCAGGCGCGCGTACTTGTCGTCCCGGGGACGAGGCCTGCCCTTGGATACGAAAAGGGATGTATCAGCAAAGCACCCCGCCAGTGTGAAGAACTCCTCCACAAGGATAATTCGCTCCTCTTCTCCTGCCTCCCGCCAGACTTTAATCACCTTTTCCGGGAAGAAACGGTTCGAAAAAAGAACCAGGAAGAGTCCGCCCGGCTTCAAAATCCGGCCCACTTCCCGGAAGGTCTCCACCGGGTTGGTCATATAGTCCACCGAGACCGTGTTGAGGACCATATCGAACGTGTTCGCGGGAAAGGGCAGGATCGGTTCCTTGTTCAGGTCGTGGATCACTCTCTCGGACAATATTCTGTTCTTTTTGAGCTCCTTTTCATTCAGCCCCAATCCCACCACACGTGACGGTTCCAATTCTCCTGGAATATGAGAATCCCAGCCCGCCATCAAGTCCAGGATCACGGGGTGATCTTCCACGATAAGTCTCCCGATCACTTCCTCCACGGTGGCCAGGGCAAGGGAGTCGAGGTGGTTGAAAATCCGATCCTCCTTATAAAACAGGCTGTCGTCTCCGTTGTCCAGACGATCAAATGCATCTTCTGAAAAATGCGGACCGAACTTCTCCGTACCGTCTTCTAAAATACTCTGCTCTTCCTGCATTTCATAACCTCCGACAAAAAAACCGGGCGGATCAAAGATCCAGGAACCCGGCTCGTAGCCCCTTTTCTAGGGCGGGTACATGTCTCATATACTCTTTTTAGAAAACAGTAAGCATCAGCTTCCCTGTGTCAAGCAGGGAAAAGCACGTCCCGGCATACGTGGCTCTCCTCCCCCAGAGCGTGAGGCATCGTGGCCCCTCTCCGACGAGGGCGCATGCAGTCCCGCCTTTGGCGGGATTCCATTCCGAGACTCGGGACCGGTCTTCTGAGCCCTCGCTCCAAAATATCCTACTTAAAAAGTCTGGCAGCAATCGTGGCCACGTGTTTGCCCTGGAAGCGGGCGGCTGCGAGCTCGTTTTCGCTCGGCATTCGCTCGCCCTTTCCACCCGCAATCGTCGACGCACCGTAAGGCGAGCCGCCGGTAATTTCATCGATGCGCATCTGCCCCTGGAAGGCATAGGGAAGCCCAACGACGATCATTCCCTGGTGCAGCAGGGTGATATGAAAGCTCAATATGGTGGATTCCTGACCGCCGTGCTGCGTGGCGGAGCTGGCAAAGACGCTGCCTACCTTCCCGACCAGTGCGCCCTCGGCCCAGAGTTGGCCGGTGGCATCCAGAAACTGGCGCATCTGGCCGCACATATTGCCGAAACGCGTCGGAGTACCGAAAATGATGGCATCTGCCGAGGACAGTTCTTCAACGCTGCAGATGGGAACATGGGCTAACTGCTTCTGGGTCTCCAATGCACCCATCTGTCCCAGAACGCTTTCCGGCAGTGTTTCGGGCACGCGCCGCATTTCAACCACTGTTCCATTGACTTCTCCAGCTCCTTCCGCAACCGCCTCCGCCATCTTGTGGATATGTCCGTACATTGAATAATAGACGATTAACACTTTCATATTGCGAGCCTCCTGTTTTTCGAATGAAAAAGCAAAGGACACTTTGACGGCGGTTTGCCGGTTTCTCGGCAGCCGGCGGCTGCTCGGCTGTTACCGCCCATCAAAGATACCCCAGAATGTGAAAAGTCTGCCGCTTCATTTCCCTAACCGTAATAAAGGGCTGTTTATCTCAATCACTTCAAAAAATATGAACGCTGTGATGAATGTCAAGCGATCCCGCATATCAGAAATGTCGGCATTACGCAGCAGACTTTCGGCTTGGAAAGTCTGGGTCGCGATAACGGCGCCGGCGGGGGAACCAGCTGTCCTTGATTTTCCTGTATCTTCAGGGGAGGAATTCAGGTTTCAAACGCCTGATAGGTTCGCATGAATTTCCTGTCGACGGCATCCTTGATCTTGAAAGCCAGGCGTCCACCGAATCGAATCCACCGCTTGTGAAAAATGCCGGTGCCGTCCCCCAGGTTGAAGATCAGAAGATAATCCTCTTGCGGCCTGAAGGGGATCAGAGGCGTTCCTTCCAAGGCCGCCATCAGATTGTGCAGAAGAACCGGGTTCTGCCGGACCGCGTACACACCCACCTTGTCCAGGGGCTTGTCTTCAAAATAAATGCAGTCGCCGCCCCCGAAAATTTCAGGATGTTCTTTGTGCTGAAGATAACGATTGACCAGGAGGCCGCCATCCGGGCCGGTCTGCAGTCCTGATCTCTTGAAGACCGGGTTCGGCCTCACACCGGTGGCCAGAAAAAGGATGTCGAACTCATGGCGCTCTCCGGACGACTCCACGACACGGTCTGTTTGTATCTCCTGAACCCGGCAGTCTTCTCGTATTTCAATGCCGCGGCGTTTCAGTGATGCCAGCGCCTTGGAACGAACACCGACGGGATGACGCGGCATGAATCTGCCGCGCGTCAAGATCCGAATAACAGCAGGCTGAACGCCCGGGGATTGAACCAGTCGATGGATATTTCCCGCGATTTCCACGGCCGAGGGACCGCCGCCCACAATGGCGACGGCGATGCTCCTTTGCGCTCCCGCTGAAAGGATTTCTGTTCGGGCTGTCATCAGTCTCTCAATGGGTTTGACGGTATAGATGCCTGCCATGCCGCCGGTTACCATATCACGGTCCACATGGCTGCCCAGGTTGCACGACAGCACGTCGTAGGAAACGGCTTCCCCGGTGTCCATCTGCACCGTCCGGGTCCCGGCGTCGATGTGAACCACGCTGCCCAGCTTGAACGTGCCTCCGTTTTTTTCCACCAGACGTTTTGTAGCAAAACGGATCTGTTCGGGCGTATATGTTCCGCCCAGCATACCGGGTCCCATTCCGGAATAGTAATGATATTCGGACGGCCCGATGACCGTGACGCTGTACTCCTTTTCAATAAACCGGTTGAGCTGCGTCAGAGCCATCATGTGCGCATGTCCGCCGCCTGCCAGTACGAGGCATTTTCTCATCGGTTTTCCTTTACTTCCATAAGTCGGCCCAGCTGCCGCAGATGCGCCCGCTCTTCATTCGCGATTTCAAGCAGCACCTCTCTGCTCTTGACGCTGGCGGTCCGCTCCGATGCCCGTTGATAAAGATCGAGTGACTGGGCCTCGATGGCCATGGCCAGGGAAATGACCTCTGCGGCAACCTCCACGTCGGGCTGGTAGCGCGCAAGGTATTCCTCGGTAGTCAGTCCCCCCTCCATGGCCGGGGACACGATGTCTTTGCTGAATTCGTCCCGGCTGATGGTCTTTCCGGTGATTTCAAGGTATTCATCGAAGATACGCTCCTGATGCTTGACTTCGATAGCGGCAAGCTTTTCGAATAATTGATCGATTTCTTCATTCTTCGCCTTACCGGTCATGGACAGGTAAAATTCCCGCAGCCCTTGTTCAAGTGAATAGGCTGCGATGAGAATCTCTTCCGGGGATTCGTTTCCGGAAAACAGGTCGATGCCGAGATCCTCGGGACCGAACGCCGCCTCGCTCTCCCATGCCTTGATGCCGCCGGAAAGGTTGTACACGTCCTTGAAGCCCCTTCCCGCCAGCATCTGGGAAGCCACCCGGCTCCGTCCGCCGACGGCACAGTAAACAATGGTCGGTTTATCGGCATCCAGTTCTTTTATGCGGGTGCCGATATCAGCTAAGGGGATCAGTTTGGCACCCGGAATGTGACGGCCTTTATATTCTCCCGGCTGCCTGACATCCAGAAGGGTGAAGGCATCCCCGGTCTTTTTCTCCATGAACGATTTTGCCTCGGCCGCGCTGAGAGATCTGACCGGGGTAAGGAACTGTCTCCATTTCATGATATTCATCCTTGTGCTGATAGTGGGAATTTGCAGGTAAATCCTGCATTCATCTGCTTATACCAAATAATCCGCCGGGCTGCTATCCAATAACGCGGATCAAGCGCGTTCAACCGCCGCTGTAGAATATGAAACGAAATGCCGACCGGACTTCTCCACACCGTGCTTGATAATGCGCCATTTTTCCTGCATACTATAACTATAGTTGATTAACCCGCGCCCTTTGGGTCCGGACCTCTACCAGGCGATAAGCATCGGCTTTGCTGAGCAAAGACGGAGGACCCGCACCCGGAAGAACATGCTTGTATCGGGAATCATCCGGGCTTTTTGCCCGATGTGCTATGTCAACGGGAGGTTGCCATGCGCGTCTTCATGACAGGCGGGACCGGTTTTGTCGGAACGGCACTGAGCCGAGAGCTCGTCAACCAGGGCCATGAAGTGAGCATTCTCACGAGGGGAGTTTCGAGCGGTCAAAAACCCCCGAAAGGAGTAACCTACATCCGGGGCGACCCCACAGAACAAGGTCCCTGGCAAGAACGGGCCGCAGAAAACGATATCATCATCAACCTTGCCGGGGCTTCCATTTTCAGGCGCTGGACCGGCGAGGCCAAAACACTGATGCGGGAAAGCCGGATCAGGACCACCAGGAACCTGGTCGCTGCACTTGAACGCCGGAAAGGAAGCGATACTGTACTGCTCTCCACCTCCGCCGTCGGGTACTACGGGTTCCACGGCGATGAGACCCTGGACGAAGGGAGCCTTCCCGGAAACGATTTTCTTGCAATCCTTGCGACGGACTGGGAAAACGAAGCTATCCGTGCCGAACAATACGGCGCTCGGGTGCTCATCTGCAGGCTTGGGATCGTTCTGGGGCGCGGAGGCGGAGCCCTGGCCCAGATACTGCCACTCTTCAGGAAGGGACTGGGAAGCCTCCTCGGAGACGGGAATCAGTGGTTCTCCTGGGTCCATGAGCAGGACCTCGTGAACATCTTCCTTTTTTTGCTGGAGCAGAAAAGCCTTTCAGGTCCCATCAATGTGATGGCCCCCGAACCGGTCACCAACAGGGATCTTACGAAGGCTCTGGCAAAGGCCCTCGGAAAACCGGCACTGCTGCCGGCTGTTCCCGGGTTTGTGGTAAGGATGATGAAAGGGGAATTCGGTACAGTCCTCTTGAAGGGCCAGAGGGTCATCCCGAAAAGACTGCTCGATGCCGGATTTCATTTCCGGTTTGCCACCATTCAAGAGGCCCTCGCTGATCTTGTTGGATGAATCTCTGTTGCATCTTATCGCTCGCCTGGCTGAAAGACGCAAAGAGCGCAAAGCGAACTGCCATTTCTTTTGCCCTTTTCTTTTTCCTTTCCGCCCGTCTAAGCCCTGATTCCCCGGTATGATGGCCGTGGGATGGATATTCCTGCTTTTTTGTTCCGGTTTTTCCAGAAGCGCCGGTAAAAAAATTTGGTCTTTGTCCTAACTGGGCCCCCCGCAACAATACCCGTCCATTCCGTGAGTTTTTCCCATGCCTTCTGCCAGGCTGCCGCGGTCAATTCCCCGCACTCTTTTCCCGGTCCTTCAGGAGTCATCATGAGAAATCTCTTCTCCAGTGCGTCCCGTTCTTCTTTCAACGCTCCCGCCCGCGTGGGATAGTCTTCCAGAACCGTCCGGTGCAGTCTTTCGTGGCGCCACCAAAGCGAGTGGTGATCAAAGTTCCCCCTGGGCTGATTCGGCCCCGTGTCCACGGATACATCCCCGTTGAACCACAGGGGCTTGAACAGGCTGATGCAGGGAGCGGAAGTACCGGTGGCCCAGAAAGTGTGAAGTTCCGGTTTCAGGTGAGCCACCAGGGAACCGACGGTCTGCGTGGCATTGCGAAAAATCCCGTTCCCTGCATGGGCGCAAATCCGGTCGCCCAGGAGATGGCTGTCCGGGCGATATTCCCGGTCTCCATGGTCTCTCAGAAACTCGAAGGCGGCCTTCACATCCATGGCCCCTTTCATCTCGGCAATGCGCTTGAAGGATCTTTCCCGGCGCGTGCGTGAAGCGGAAAATGTGGTATACAGATAGTCTGAAAAGCATCGGGCAAAATGAAAATCCTGTCCCTTCTTCAGCCAGCCTCTTTTCCTTGCAGTCCCGATCAAATCCGGATGGGCTTCGTCAAATTCCTCCCCTATGGTAAGCCCGTTGCGGAATACATTCCCTTGACTTTCAAGGCGGCCCAGAGCGGCCCTGCGGTCTCGAGAACCCAGGCCTCCTTGGAATCGGCGATCAAGAAGCTGTTGTGGTAGGAAATCCGCCTGTCTTCGTACCCGCACAACCCTCCCTGTCCGTAATCCTCCAGGTGCTGCACCACTATGCCGAGCGCGCTCTGTGCCGAATGCGAACGTTCCAGTGCGATGCGCAGCAGATCCATGCCTGTCAAAACGCCTTTCCTTTGAATAGGCATCCGGGTCCACACTGCTTCGTTTCCCATGACCACACCCTTCTCATTGGCACCCATCTCGGCCCCCCACATCCAGAAAGGACGGCAGAGAAGGACTGCAAGCGTCTCTTTCGCCTGGGGCACGCTGATATAGGTGCATTGGAGCTCCTCCTCTTTTCCACAAATCCGGGCAGGATGGTATTCCAGCGACTGGGCCTCATTCGGTTCCCGGTCACTGTTCTTCCCGAAAATAACGGAACCGTCCGGGGTGAAAGGAGGGAGTGCCACAAAGGTATCACACATGGTTCAGCGCTCAATCCTGCCGGGAAGGAGGAATTCATATCTTCCCCGGAACAGTTTTGTGGTCATCCACCGGTCAATGCGGCGAAAGGCAAGAAAGAGCGTCCAGATAAGCTTGTCCTCCTTGTAGTATTTTTTCACTTCTTCCATGCTCAAGGGCTGTTGGTCGGGAGGAAGGTGGCGGTTGATGCACCGGATGACGTCCGGTATCAGTTCCGGGTTCCGGTGCCCGAGGTTGAATACTCCCCCGTTGCAGTGGAGATTGAACAGGCGTTTCCTTCCGTCCACATCACCCAGATAGCATCCATCACGGCTCCCCATAATGAACTGCATGCCGTACTTCTGAAAAAATGCGGCCTTTCCGGATGATACGTGATCTCGAAAATCTTCAATGGCCTGCAATTTTGCTGCAGATGATTTCTTTCCCCTGGTCAACGGTTTACTCCTCCTGTCCGGGTTCCGCGTGCCAGCCCTTTCTTCCGCCTCTTGTTGCACTTACCTTTTCCGGGCGACAATGTCAATGAGTCCTGAATGTTCCCGGCCAGACGTCAAGGCATCATCTCACCGCCGGGAAGGGGTGTCCGCAAAAGGGATGAGAAAAGCAGCATCGTGTTCGTCGCTTTGAAATGGACGGCAATGGTCCAGAGTATTTGATGAAAAGACATCACAGCTTGACAGGTTTCTGGTCGATACCTAATGTTAATATGACGGTTTGTTGAACTGAAGACAAGAAACACGAAAAGGAGAATTCTATGAATTCCACGCCTCCCGGTGCAGGGAAAAGCAGCTTTGATCTGATTGATTCGAAAAAACTCTTCTCAGTGATGGGCATCAAGAAGGGAGATATCCTGGTTGACCTGGGATGCGGTATCGGAAACTATTCCATCGCGGCCTCCGAATATGTGGGAACCACCGGCAAGATCTATGCTGTCGACCTGTGGAAGCCCGGCATCGAGGCACTGAAACAGACCCTCACCGCAAAAAGAATAAACACCATCACTCCCATTATGGCAAATGTAGGCGAGGACCTCCCTCTTGCAAAAGAGTCCGTGGACCTGTGCCTGATGGCCACTGTTTTTCACGATCTCCTGCGGACCGGGGTCCATGAAGGGGCGCTTGCGGAGACAAAAAGGCTCCTCAAGAGCAGCGGGCAACTCGTTATCGTTGAGTTCAAGAAGATAGAAGGTCCGCCGGGACCGCCAATCCACATCAGAATCTCGTCGCAGGATCTGACGAAGACATTGGGTGCGCACGGTTTTCACCAAACAGCCGCGGAAGAAATCGGGCCGTACCACTATGTTTCCTTCTTTACCTGCAAAGCCGGCACTGGCGATTCCTGATCCGATACTCTGTTCCCTCGACCCGGGCACTTCCCGGCAATTGCCGCCAGACTGCCAAAAGCCGGCGAGCCCAAATCCACCACAATAACTTCCCATCGTGAGTTTCACCACAGGGTGATTTGGCAAGATTTCTGATCACCAGCAA
>CAZEGG010000155.1:0-8093 GCA_964511755.1 uncultured Desulfobacteraceae bacterium
TCGATCCTGATTTCGGCATTTTCTTTCCCTGCCGGTTTTTGGCGAACCGGCGGCGGTTCAGCCTGCTCAGGAGTGGGACAAGGCTCACCATTATCACCGCAAATCTCAGGCGTCACCGGGACGGGGGAGAATTCCTTTTCCGCGGGGTCCGCGGCCAAGGCTGCGGTGAGGGTGCTTGTTTCAGGATCTGCCTGTTTCTCCGGAACATGGATGGGCCCGGAAACGCGTGCCTGCGTTTCCGGGATCCCTACCTTTACAGTGTTTTGAAACGGAAAACGGTGCTGCGCCTTCAGGTACAGGCCCAGGACACCCAGAGACATGCCCGTCATGAGAGTCAGGTACGCAATGAGGAGGATAACAGGGACCGAAGCCACTCGGCGCCGGGGCGATGCTGCTCCCGGAGGTTGAGACCGGCCCTCGGACTCGTCACCCCGGGCGTTGAAAAGCTCCCGGAAGGTGTTTTGACTGAGGTCGTCGATCACTTCCTGCACGGTGTCTCCGGTGATTTTGCGCTCCTTCACCGCATATCCTATGAGGAGGGCGTTGTCGCACACCGTGTTGATCTTTCT
This sequence comes from uncultured Desulfobacteraceae bacterium, assembly GCA_964511755.1. Taxonomy (GTDB): domain Bacteria; phylum Desulfobacterota; class DSM-4660; order Desulfatiglandales; family Desulfatiglandaceae; genus B46-G9. Next base: position 570 of record CAZEGG010000155.1, read on the forward strand.
CGGTATCCCTCCGGAGTATTGCCAGATCAGTTTTTCGGCTTCACCGGTAAAGAGAGCGGGACCGTCATATTGGGCCACTTTCAGACGGTGCTGGATGTACCCGTGGGTCTCTGCTTGAGTGAACGGCAGGATGTAGCGCCGCAGGTTGATCCGCTGCGAGAGCTGCCGCAGGTCGGGCCGGCCCAGCTTTTCTTCCAGTTCGGGCTGCCCTGAGAGGATGATCTGGACGAGCTTGTTCCGGGAGGTCTCAAGGTTGGACAGGAGCCGCAGGTTCTCCATGCACCGGCGGTCCAGATCCTGGGCCTCATCCACGATGATCACCAGATTTCCTCCCTCGGAAAGCTGACGGATGGCCAGTTCATTCAGGCGATGGAGCGCTTCCGCCTTGGTGAGGCGCTCGCTCTCTTCTGCCAGCCCCAGGTCCATGAGGACCAGGTGGAGCATGTCCTCGAAGGTGAGGTCCGTGTTGAAGATATAGGCCGTCTTCACCTCTTCCCCCAAGTGTTCAAGGGCCGATCTGAGCAGGGTGGTCTTTCCCGTGCCTGCTTCCCCCAGGACGGCGATGAACCCCCGCCGCTCCCGTATTCCGTAGATGAGGGATGCCAGCGCCTCCCGATGCGTCCGGCTGGAATACAGGAAACCGGGGTCCGGGGTGACCTCAAAGGGCTTTTTGGAGAATCCGTAGAAGGAGCAGTACATGGAAAAAACGGGTAATGGGTTAGGGGTAATAGGTAAGGGGTGATCAGTCGATGGTTATTTTTTGAGTTGCGGGACGGAGGCCAGGACAGGGACGCCCAGGGCTGTTTCAGCCTGCTCTGGTTTTTCGATGCTGTCGTCCAGGTACTCAGTGAAGAAAGCAAGGCCAAGCCCGCCGAAGGCCCCCAGGAAAATTCCCAGGGCCAGGTTGAGGAGTACCTTCGGGCTGACCGGTTTGAGCGGAGGCGTGGCAGGCTCGATGATGCTCACGTTGGTGATTTTATCCTGGTCCATGGCGTTGGTGATCCGGGATTCCTCGAACCTGGTGAGATAGAGACGGTAGTTCTCGCGGTCGACGTCCACCTGCTGCTGGAGCTGGTTGAGCTGCACCTTCATGCCGTTGATCGCGTCCAGCCGGTTCTGGTAGCCTGCAAGCTGGGCCTGCTGGGTTTTTTCCTTGGCCAGAAGAGCCTTGAGGTCCGCCTCGTTTCGGAAGAGATCTTCCTGCAGGTGCTGGTAGGTGGCATTCACCCCGGAGTTGCTCCTTCCGTACTGCTTTTTCTCCTGCTCGGCCAGCTTTGCGCGGACCATGGCGATCTCACCCCTCACATCCCGGACCAGCCTGTTCTGATCGGTATACTTGGCCGAGAGCTGCTTCTCCTTGAGCTGCAGCTCCACGAGCCGCGTCTGGAGCGCGCTCACCACATAGGGGTTCTGGTCGACTTCCTCCCCCAGCGGGATCGTTTTGGGCGTCCGGGCCATCTGCAGGCGGAGTTGGTCAACACGGCTTTCTGTTTCGGCCCTTCGGCTGAGGGTCTGGTTCAGAGAGTCCCGAAGGCTTCCCTGTTCGTTGAGCAGGATGCTCAGTTCTTCCTCAAACGAACTCAGGTTGTTCTCGGTTTTGAACCGTTGGAGCGCCTCTTCGGCCGCAGCCAGCTTGCCCTTCAAGAGGCGCGACTGCTGCTCGAAAAAACTGTAGGATTCAGGGCTCTTGTATGCATGAAGGTGCCGGTCCAGGTAGAGGCTGACGAGGGTGTTCGTCACCCTGGCCGCCACGTTGGGGTCCTGGTTCTTGTAACTGACCTCGATGACGTTGGATTTCTTCACCGCATCGATCGTGAGCCCCTTCTCGAGTCTCAGCACCGCCATGTCCGCGAGGGAGAGACGGGCGCTCTTCTCGCGTGGAACCAGGCTTGCCAGGCTCACCCGAGGCTCGGTATTGAGACCCTTGTAGATGGTCGTGGGTCCGAGCGCCTTGACCACCGCCATTGCCAGGGAAGTGCTGTTGAGGATCTCGATCTCAGAGTTGAGCTGTTCCTCGTGGTTGAAATTGATGACCGGATTGTTGTTGCTGTTCGGGACGGTGGGCACGTAGAGATTTTCCCTGCCGATCTTCACCAGGATGCGGGAGGTGGCCTCGTAGGTGGGCTTCATCATGAAGGTGCCCACGGTCACCATGCACACGGTGGCAAAGAAAAACAGGAGAATCTTCACCTTGTGTTTGAAAAGAACATTGAGAAAATCCCTGAGCGACGACCGGGGTTGGAATGGCATGTCCATGGCGAGTCCTTTCGCTAAGGGGAAGACAGCTCCGCCCCTTGGGTTACAGCCGTTTTTATAAAGGAAACGACATGCAGCTGATTGGGTTTACTTTCGAAATCATAAAAGCTTGCGGCACCTGCTGAAGCACGGTTGCAAGGAACAGTAGCCTGCTGCGAGGGTTTATTATTTGCCCTCATTCGAAAAAAACAATCAGTCAAAGGTATTATTTTTTTTGTATTTTTGGGGTGCAAAAAGGTATGTAGGAAGTATTAGATTGACAATGTGCACCGTAATACTTTTGTCTGACGATGTTGTCTCTTTGTTTCATAAGCGCGCTCCTTCATGCCTAATTCAACGGAGCGAGCTTGTATCCCTTTTCAAAGTCCACTGCCATGCCCATCACTTCCTTACGTAGCACTCTGCCCGTGACCTCTATCAGGGCTCGCTTCACCTCGGAAGTCCTTGGTCTTTCAGGGATGAGGACAAGGGCCACCTGAACGCGAGTCCCTATGTCGAGCGCGCCCTCTGTAGGGAAGAAAGCGCCGCAGCAGGATATGTCCCTAGTGAAGAGGTTCAGGGCCACAGGAGTCTGGTCTGGACGGGGAGAGAGAATTTTAAGCCTTGCAGCCAATCTCAGGTCAAACCTCTGTTCTCTTCTTCGCTCTTTACCAGAGAGGATCAGGCTCTGAAAGGGAGTGGGATCCATGTCGTTCCTTCCTTCGATGTCTCACGTTTCTGATACTTTCTCTCAAATGAACTCAGATAGGTTTTCCGGAATGGAGACTGGTCAGAAATAATTCAGCAGCAAACCCTGTATTGCTTCTCAGTCTTTGCGTGCCTGCAATGCGATTTCTTGCGCATCATTGTTCGGGTTCTGGCGGGCTTAATGTCCTTGGGTGAGTTGGCTGCCTGTCACAGGGTTGGGGCAAGGCGAGTGTACCAAGAAGCTCCAAGGTTCTTACAGCTCCGCCCCTTGAGTTACATCCGATTTTGTGGCGAAAATGAATGCAACTCATTGGTTTTAGGATTTTAATGGTGGAAAATCAGGAATCGAGATATCGCAGGCTTGTAAAGACCGGCGACTTTGCGGGGAGTATCCTGCTGCAGCGGAACAAAAAAAACAATCGGGCAAAGGTATTATTTTGTTTGTATTTTTGGGGTGCAAAAAGGTATGCAGAAAGTATCAGAATGACAACGTCCGCTGTAATACTTTTGTCTGACGATCGCGTCCTGGCTTCATAAACACGCCTAATTCAATGGGGCGAGTTTGTATCCCTTTTCAAAGTCCACAGCCATGCCTACCGCTTCCGTGCGTAGCACTGTGCCGACAATTTTGATCAGGGCTCGCTTCACCTCGGAAGTCCTTGGTCTTTCAGGGATGAGGACAAGGTTCACCTGGACTCGTGTCCCTACGTCGAGCGCACTCTCTGTAGGGAAGAAAGCGCCGCATGAGGATATGTCCCTGGTGACCAGGTTCAGGACCACAGGAGTCTTGTCTGGATGGCGAGACAGGGTTTCAAGCCTTGCAGGCAGTCGAAGGTCAAACCTCTGCTCTCTCCTTCGCTCTTTACCAGAGTGGGTGGGTTTCTGGAAGGGAGGGGGATCCATGTCGTTCCATACTTAGTTTTTGGCTTGCGCAACCATGTCAAAAGAAAACCCAAAATGCAATCAGAAAAAAGACTGATTTTTGGTCTTATTTGTGAAGCAACGAGGTAAGATAAAAATATTAGAAAAGGGGGTGTCCGCCCGTCTTACATGTTCTTCGCACCCCAGAGTGCGGCCTGAAGCCGGTTGGAGACATGGATTTTTCTGAAGATTCTGTAAAGGTGGGTTTTCACTGTATGCTGGCTGATGCAAAGCTGATCCGAGATCGTGTCATTCGACGCCCCCTGGGCGACCATGGTGAGAATTTGTTTTTCCCTGGGAGTGAGGATCTTGACTTCATCTTTGTTGGGTGGAAGAGACTGCCTGTGATTATCCAGGATGTAGCGCGTCATGATTTTTCGCGACAGCCACAATTCCCCGTTTAACATGGCGTGTATCCCCTTCATAAACTGGTCGACCGAGTCCCCCTGATAAAAAAAACCCCTCACGCCCTGGGTCAGACTTTCCTCCTCTCTGGGTTCCCCGCGACGAACATTGAATAGACTCAGAAGATCTTCGTCCAGGCGCGTTGACCCGGTTCTTGACAGGGCGCGCAGGCAGGCCTCTAGATCACTTCCCATGCAGTCCCAAAGGATCAGCCGTTTTTTATTGCTTCCCCCGTTTTCCCTGTCGGGAATACAGGATGCATCCTCCACGGCATCGCATTTAATCCCGGTAGCCTGCTCCAGAAAGGTCGCCATCAGGGAATTCTGGAGCTTCATGGGACCGACAATGTAAATGGCTTTTTCCATGTTCATCTGCCGGATGAAATCGGTTTGTGTGCTGCGGGATTGCGGCTGTCATCTTTTGACATACCGCTTGAAAAGGAAAAAAACGCGTTGTTTCTTACCTGATCCGGTTACACCTTCCAAGATTTTATCGGACCGAAACGCGTCCTGGATTTTCCGAATTAAAATTACCTGAAAAGCTGCTGCTTACCTTTCCATGATAAGAATCGCACTGCTTTCTTTTGCCGTTCTCTCAAATGAGAAACAATCGTGATCCGCTTCGCGGTCTTTAGACCCGGAACGACGCGGAGGCTGAAGTGATCCAAGTATTACATTATCGCACAAGCTTAGTAACGCACCATAGACCACTATGTTTCCGGGTTCAATGCTTGTTTTTTGATTAGGAAATACTAGGTAACAACCAGTATTATTCGAAGCTCATGAGGTGGGTTCGGAGGTTCGCCCTGGTATTCGCGAGGCCGAGTTTCTTCCGGATGTTCCGGCGGTGATAATCCACGGTCCTCTGGGAGACACTGAGGAGCTGCGCGATCTCCTTAGAGCTGTTCCCATCCTTCACCAGGGCGGCCACCTGCAGTTCCGCGGGCGTGAGGTCCGGGGAGTTTAAAGCCAGATTCTTTGCCATCGGAGAAATGAGCCTGTTAAGATTGGACTCTATGTTCCTGATGAAACCCTTCTCTCTTTTGCCCAGTCTCCGTTCTAATTTTCTCAGGTAAGGCATGACCATGCGCCTGACGTTGGACGCGATCGCTTCTTCCAGTTCCTCAATGCTTTCATCTCTGACTTTGAGCAGGGTTTTCAGCGCCGCATTGGCCTCGGCAAGTTCGGCGGTTTTTCTCTTCAGTGCCTTTTCACGCTCCTTCAGGGCCCGCTCAGTCTGTTTCACCTTGGTAATATCCGTAACTACCGTGTAGCATCCCCTGAAGGCCCCATTTTTATCTAACCAGGCAGCGGGAGACATGAGCGTCTGGAGGTCCTCCCCATTCTTTTTCTTCCAGGTGATTTCGTAGGAACCCCTTTCCCCTTTTTTCCGTTTTTCGAGCTGTTTTCCGATGATTTCCTGGTTCTTCTTGTCGAAGAAGCTGATGGCCGGTCGACCGATGAGTTCCTCGCGTTCGTATCCGAGCATTTTGCAGATCTTCTCGTTCACATACGTAGTGATGAACTGTTCATTCGCCTCGATGAAACCCTCGTCCATTGTATTGACAAAGAAGTGGAAGCGATGCCGGCTTTTCTCCAGGGAGCGCTGAACTCGCCTGAGTTCCGTCACATCGCGGCCCACCCCTTCAATCTCCTCCACGCGCCCAGTCTGCCCGCAGTGGGCGGTATTGATCCAGTGCAGCCAGAAGACCTCGTCCTTCGCGTTGGCGATTCTCTCATCGAGCTCGATGACGGAGTTTTCAAGGGAGAGAGCGGCCAGGTTTCCACGGAACCAGTCCCGGTCATCGGCAGGCAGGTACTGGTAGAAATTTTGATTGATAAGCTGTTCGGGAGGTTTTCCGATTCGTCGAGCCAGGGCGTCATTCACGAAGGTGATAGTGCCGTCGAGCAAAAACCGGCAGATGAAGTCCGTCTGGGATTTCGCAGCGGGGCAGTATTTCTCGTTGACCTTCTTGACAGCGTTGTTTCTTCTCTCCAGGCGACGGGACTCCTCCTCCAGGCCCTGCACCTGCTGTCTCAGCTCATTGTAGGGGGAGCTTGTTTCCGTTGCCTGTCTATTCGGGTGTTCCGGGTCGTCCACTTTTCTTCCAGCTGCACGTATCCGTGGTTCAACATTCATGCTAAGAAGCTGTTCAAGTCATGAGCAACATGTTCGCTATTCTGGAAGGCTTTAGAGTGAAAAAGGATCGTAATACGAAGCATATGTGTAATTTATTATCCTTATACTCTACATAACTCTACTTTGTAAAGACAATTCCCGACTGGAGACCATGGCCGCCCGGATGAATCTGGACGAGCGCAAGGCGAAGGTGGAGGAACTGGCCCGACAAAAGACCGATGACCGGCACAAACTGGACGAAACGCTTGCCCAGCCCGGCGAGCCCATGATTTCCTGTCATGTCCCGCACATCTGCAGGCGGCAGGAAATTGCCCATTTCCGGGCTGAAGAGTGCGTTGCAGCTTTTTCCGTCTGGATAGATGGTATTCAGGCATAATTCAGCGGGGCGAGCTTGTAGCGGTTGTCAAAGTGCACGGCCATGCCTTCCGGGCCTTTGCGCAGCACCGTGCCGATAACTTTGATCAGGGCACGCTTCACCTGCAGCGTCTTCGGCCTTTCGGGGGTGAGGACCAGGTCCACTTTGACCCGCGTTCCTTCGTCAAAAGAACGCGCCGACGAGAAAAAGGCTCCCCGGGCGGATACGTCTTTGGTAGTCAGGTTCAGGACCACCGGGGCGCGGTCCGAAACGCGGGAGAGCGTCTCGATCCTGGCCGGCAGCCGCAGGTCGAACCTCTGGAGTCTTCTACGCTCTCCGGCGGAGTTGGGAGAATTTTGGGAGGAACTCGGGTGCATCTCGTTCCGTTTTCGGTTTATTTTTTTGTTCGTGGAAACATGTCAGAGAAAAATCAAAAAAGCAATAGGAAGAAAGACTGAATTTTGCTCTTATTATGAAGCGTCGCAAGTAAGAGAAAAGTATGAGATGAGCTTACGCCGGAATACGCCTCCTGTTGAAGGAGTCTTCAAAAAAATGGGGAAAACTGATTTTCAGAGCAACGAAAACGAAAAGGCGAGAGCGCTGATCAACGCCGCTGTTTTTTTGCCTTTTCCTGTTGGGGATAGTGTTGGGGATAGGCTGGTTGAAAAAGAAAAGACTCAAAACTACTGAATAAGTTGTTGATATAATTTGGCGTCCCCAACCGGATTTGAACCGGTGTTGCCGGCGTGAAAGGCCGGTGT
>CAZEGG010000156.1:0-8015 GCA_964511755.1 uncultured Desulfobacteraceae bacterium
CAGGTCCGTTGCAGTGAGAATTCCGAGGGCCATTGGCAGGTCAAAGGCGGAGCCTTCCTTCTTGACGTCCGCGGGCGCCAGATTCACGGTTATGCGGTCAGCAGGAAAGCGATAGCCGGAATTTTTTATAGCAGCCTTCACCCGTTCCTTGCTCTCCCGAACGGCGCCTTCCGGAAGGCCGACCGTCGCAAAAGCGGGCAGACCTTGCGAAATATCAACCTCCACTTCCACAATGTACGCGTTAATGCCGATAACGGCGCTGCTGAGCACTTTGGCCAGCATCCCTGTCTCTCCCGTCCTTCAAATGACTTTTTCTCCCCGGAGAACTGCGAGACTTGCAGTCAGAACTCGATCGGTCACAAATTGGCTTTACATTTATCATGCGGGATGGTATAAAGTAAAGTTTAATCTGGATTTATAGGTATTTCCGTCTGTTGAGATATCGGATTTCCGGACAGGCAATAATATTACCGACAGGAGACAAACATGGCAAGAATTACGGTTGAGGACTGTCTGAGTAAGGTCAATAACCGGTTCGCAGTTATACATCTTGCGGCCAAGCGGGTACGCCAATTGAGGAAGGGAGCGGAACCCCTGATTGTGTCCAAGAACCGGGATGTGGTTGTGGCGCTGAGAGAAATCGCGGCGGGGAAAGTCTTTCCGACTGCCAAGGAGGAACTCGCCCAGCTCGCCACCGGCCCGGACCAGGAGGCAGCCGACAAACTCCCTGAGCCCGCAGAACAGGTTGAAGTCCCCGATGAGAATCCCGACGAGACAAGTGGCGAGGAGGATAAGACCGAGGGAATCTGACTATGCAGAAGAGGGATTATTACGAAGTTCTTGGTGTGCCCAGAGACTCTGATGACGATCGGATAAAGAAGGCCTACCGAAACCTCGCTCTTAAATACCATCCCGATAGGAACCCCGGAGACAAAGACGCAGAGGAGAGCTTCAAGGAAGCTGCCGAAGCCTATGAGGTACTCCGGGACCGCGAGAAGAGGGAATTGTATGACCGGTTCGGCCATGCCGGCCTTGAGGGAACCGGTTTCAGAGGGTTCAGCGGTTTTGAAGACATCTTTTCAAGTTTTGGGGACATATTCGAAGATTTTTTTGGATTTGGAAGAAGATCGAGCCGCGGACCACGCGCTCGCCAGGGTTCCAGCCTCAGGTATGACGTGGAAGTCACCCTTGAGGAGGCGTTTTCCGGGACTGAAGAGAAAATCGCTTTCCACCGGCTGGACAACTGCACAGCGTGCAACGGGACCGGGCTGCCTCCGGGTTCTGAACCGGAAATATGCTCCACCTGCCAGGGAAGAGGACAGGTGATCAGGTCACAGGGATTCTTTCAGATCAGCACGACCTGCCCTGCCTGCCATGGACAGGGACGAATCATCACGAATCCCTGCAAGGAATGCGGCGGCCGGGGAAAGGTGAGAATCGAGAGGAAGGTAACAGTCAAGATCCCCGCAGGAGTTGACAGCGGTTCCCAGCTCAGGCTGCAGGGCGAAGGGGAACCGGGTGAGAACGGCGGGCCGTCGGGGGATCTGTTTGTCGTTGTTCATGTAAGGGACCATGAGTTTTTCTCTCGAGACGGGGATGACCTCATTTGTCAAATACCGGTATCCTTCGTCCAAGCGGCCCTGGGAGATACCTTTAAGATCCCGGTTTTTGGCGATGGAGGTGAACATGAAATCACCGTCCCCAAGGGAACGCAGCCCGGAGATGTGATAAAAGTCAGGGGCCAGGGGATGCCGAGCCTCAAATACGGGCGCAGCCGCGGCGACCTGTTCGTGAAAGTCGTTGTGAAAATACCGCAGAAGCTTTCCCAGCAGCAGCGCGAGATCCTGGAGGCTTTCGCCGAGACTCAGGGCGTCTCTGTTTCCGAGAAAAAAAGGAAGGGGAAGAATTTCTGGAAGAAAGTCACAAAATAACGGGATTTGAGGGAGGATGGTAATTTCTCTTTACATCACCCTATTTTTTTGGTAATTGACTTCTTCTTATTACAGAGTGGATGCAAAAACATGTTGACGGAAAAAAAGAAAAAATACTTCAAAGAGCTCCTCAATCAGAGGCTGGACAGCCTCCTGCAGGAAGCGAACAAGACCGTGACCGGGATGACTGATCAGGGAGATAATTTCCCTGACCCGACCGACCGGGCATCCCTGGAGTCAGACAGGAATTTCACTCTTCGAATCCGAGACAGGGAAAGAAAACTCATCAAGAAAATCAAGGATGCCGTCGAGCGAATCGACAACGGTACTTTTGGGATTTGTGACCAATGCGGAGAAGACATTTCCGAGGAACGTCTGAAAGCCCGACCGGTCACTACCTTGTGCATTGACTGCAAGAAGAAGCAGGAAGTTGAAGAGAAATTGAAGGGCTTGTAGCCGATCCCACATCCATTGAATGAACAGGACGCACACAGCCGGCGCATGGTCATGCCCGGCTTTTTTTTCCTTCATCCTTTGCCCCGCGTTTCTCGCCGGCCGTCGGTGCAGACTGGTGAAGAAATCAATTGAGTGCAAGACGGGCAAAGAAGAACTGCCGCAACCCTGCATGATGACATCCAGATCGTTTCCGGGCCATCCACCGGAGGTGAAAGGCAGGGAGAAGACCTTGATGGGCCGAAACAGCCGGACATAGTGGGGCTCCAATGAATACCGGACAGAGGAAAATATCGAAACAGGTTCGGGAAGAGAAATCTCCGCACGACGAGGTGATCACCACGCACATCAACGCGGATTTTGATGCCCTGGCCTCCATGATCGCCGCCAGCAAGATTTACCCGGAGGCCATGCTGGTTTTTCCCGGCGCCCAGGAAAAAAACCTGCGGAATTTTTTCCTCCATTCCACCTCCTACCTTTTCAATTTTACCAAGATCAAAGACATTCGCCTCGACGGGTTGAAGAAACTCATCCTGGTCGATACACGCCAGAAAAGCCGCATCGGAAAATTCGCAGCGCTTGCCGGCAGGAAAGACGTTGAAATCCATATCTATGATCACCATCCTGATTTCAAAGATGATATCCGTGGACAGGTGGAAGTTATTCGTCCCACCGGATCCGCCACCACGATCCTTACCGGTATCATCAGGGAAAAAGGAATCAACATCACCCCCGAAGAGGCAACCATCATGTGCCTCGGAATCCATGAAGATACCGGCTCCTTCACTTTTTCATCGACGACCGGGGAAGACTACGAAGCGGCGGCGTGGCTGGCAGAGCAAGGAGCGAATCACAATGTCATCAGCGATATGCTTACCCGTGAACTTACGGCAGAACAAGTATGGCTGCTGAACGACCTTATCCAGTCTGCGGCGACTCGGAACGTCAACGGGACGGATGTGGTTGTCGCAAAGGTGATACGGGAAAACTACGTGGGAGATTTCGCGGTGCTGGTACACAAGTTCATGGAAATGGAAAACCTGAATGTGCTCTTCGCTCTCGCGCAGATGGAAGACCGTATCTACCTTGTTGCCAGGAGCAGGATTCCCGAGGTGAACGTTGCTGACATTGCCGTGTCTCTCGGTGGAGGGGGCCACCAGTACGCCGCTTCTGCGACCATCAAGAATAAGACCTTGATTCAGGTGGACCGCTCCTTGCAGGCGCTGCTGAAAAGCAGGATCACGCCGGTTCAGAAAGCCAAGGAACTCATGTCCTCGCCGGTCATTCAAGTTGCGCCGGATGCTAATGTCAGTGAAGCCGCCAAGTTGATGACCAGATATAATATCAACGTGCTTCTTGTCATGGAACAGGATGGCGCCCTGAAGGGATATATCACAAGACAGGTAGTTGAAAAGGCGGTCTTTTTCGGGCTCGATCAGGTCAAGGTAAGTGATTACATGCATATCGAATTTCCGACTATTCACCCTGAAGAACCTTTGAAAGAAGTGCAGAACCTGATCATTCAAAACAAGCTCAGAATCCTCCCGGTCACGGAAGGGAAAAAGGTTGTGGGCGTCATCACGCGCACCGATCTGCTGAACACGCTCCTGGGGGAATCCCTGGTTCCGGAACCCCTGTACGAATCGAAGGAGGCACCGCGCTTTCTACGGAGAAAAAACCTGGCCGGAAGCCTGCGGGAAAGACTTCCCGCGGATATTATAAAGCTCTTGAAGAATTTCGGCAGAGTAGCTGATAACCTTGGGTATAACGCCTATCTTGTGGGAGGGCTGGTGAGGGACGTCCTGCTCAAGCGGGAAAACCTGGATGTAGACATTGTTATCGAAGGTGACGGTATCCGTCTGGCCCAGGAGTTTTCGCGGGAGTATGGTCCTCGTGTGAGAAGCCACAAGAAATTCGGGACCGCTGTTCTCATCTTTCCCGACGGTTTCAAGGTGGATATCGCGACGGCCCGTGTGGAATACTATGAGTCTCCGGCAGCCCCTCCGATCGTTGAGACCAGCAGCCTTAAACTGGACCTCTATCGCAGGGATTTCACCATAAATACCCTCGCCGTCAAACTAAACGGCAAAGCCTGGGGCACGCTGCTTGACTTTTTCGGCGGCCAAAAAGACATCAAGGAAAAGGTCCTCCGAGTCCTCCATAATCTGAGTTTTGTAGAAGACCCTACCCGAATATTGCGTGCGATTCGGTTCGAACAGCGCTTTGGTTTCAGGATCGGCAGGCTGACACTGGCCCTCATAAAGAACGCTCTGCAGATCAACTGCTTTAAAGACCTTTCAGGGCACCGGCTGTTTACGGAATTGAAGCTTGTCCTCAAGGAACATGATCCCATAAAGGCCATTGAGCGCATGGATGAGCTGGACCTGCTCGGAGTCATACATGCGAACATAAGGCTCGACGGGGAACTTCATGTTCTCCTCGAAGAGATCAAACGGGTGATTGCCTGGTATAATCTTCTTTACCTGGGTGAAGATATGGAGCCCTGGAAGGTGTACTGGCACGGCCTCACTTCCGGTCTCAAGTCCGAATCCTTGAAGCGTCTGGCGGATCGGATGGGCATGGTGGATCAGGAGAGCGGCAGAATGACTGCCCAGAGAGACGACACCGATCAGCTCCTTGATCACCTGTTTCGATTTGACGGAAAACACTATGAGCTCTATTCCCTGCTCGACAAATATGATACGGAGATCCTCCTCTTTTTTATGGCAAAAACACATAATGACAAAGTAAAACGACTTATTTCACTTTACTTTACCAAATTAAAAGGGACCGCGATTCTGCTCCACGGGAAAGACCTGATAGAAATGGGCTTCCAGCCCGGCCCTGTTTTCAAGGACATGCTGGAAAAAGTGCTCGAAGCACGTTTGAACGGGGTTGTCAAAACAAAAGAAGATGAGATAGCCTTCGTCCGTGAGCATTTCGGGAATGCGGGGTGAGCAGGTAAGTGGGCGAGGAAAGGAAATACATTTTGGAAGGAGATACCACGGAATGAAGAAGAGGATTGTCAGCGGTATGAGGCCGACCGGAAAAATGCATCTCGGGCACCTCCATGGGGCCCTTCTGAACTGGAAGAGACTCCAGGAAGAATACGATTGTTTCTATTTCATCGCGGACTGGCATGCCCTGACCAGCGAATACGCCAAACCCGACGTTATCAGACAGAGCACCCGCGATATCATCATCGACTGGATATCGGTGGGGCTCGATCCCGATGTCTGCACCTTCTTTATCCAGTCGAGCATCAAGGAACATGCCGAATTGCACCTTATTTTTTCCATGATTACGCCTCTGCCCTGGCTGGAGAGAAATCCAACGTACAAGGAGCAGTTGAAGGAATTGACGCAACGAGATGTATACACCTACGGATTTCTCGGGTATCCGGTTCTCCAGGCTGCGGACATTCTCATGTACAAGGCGAACGGCGTGCCGGTTGGAGAAGATCAGGCTCCTCACGTGGAGTTGACCAGAGAGATCGCGCGACGGTTCAATTATTTCTATGGGACTGTTTTTCCGGAACCGGATGTTATCTTGACGCCCACTTCGAAACTCCTCGGTATGGACAGACGGAAAATGAGCAAGAGCTACGGAAATGCCATTTACCTCACGGACACCGACGACGAAATCGACAGAAAGGTCATGCAGATGATCACCGATCCCCAGCGGGCGAGGAAAACCGATCCGGGCGATCCAGACGTCTGCAACGTGTATTCATTTCACGAAATCTATTCCGGCAGTGATATGGTATCGCGCATTAACAAGGAGTGTCGTGCCGCTGAGGTGGGCTGTGTGGAATGCAAGAAAATGATGGCCGAGAGCCTGAAAGAAGGGTTGAAACCCATCAAAGAGAGGAGAAAGGAACTGCTGGAAAGCCGGGAACACGTGGATACGGTCATTCTGGAAGGAAACCGCCGAGCCAGGAAGATTGCCGTTGCAACCATGGAGGAAGTGAGAGAGGCTGTCAGGATATAGAGGCAAAGCGCCGAAGGCTGAACAGGCATTTTTACAGGTCATTGAGATGACGTACGAAGTTAAACTGGAAATATTCGAAGGTCCCATGGATCTTCTTCTGCATCTGATCCGGAAGAACGAGGTGGACATCTTTGATATTCCCATCGCAACCATAACCGATGAGTTCCTGGCATACATCGAGATGATGAAAGCCCTCAATATCAATGTGGCGGGTGATTTCCTGCTCATGGCCTCCACGCTGATGCATATTAAGTCCAAGATGCTGCTCCCGGACACGGATGACAAGGAAGATGAAGAGGACCCCCGGCTTGAGATCGCGAGACCTCTCCTTGAATATATGCGGATCAGGGATCTCGCCCACGAACTCTCTGAAAGGGATGTATTGGGTCGGGACGTCTTCAGCAGAATACCTTCAACCGAGATTTCCACCCTTTCGGAGAGCGAAGAAGTGCCTCTCGAGGCGAATATTTTTCAGCTCATTGACGCCTTCAGGCGAATCATCGATCAGAGACTCCCGGAGACCCAGCTCCGTTTTCGCCTGGAGGAGTGGTCAATCAACGAAAAGATAGATCAGGTCACTGCCAGGCTGAAAGAAAAGCAGACTTTGTATTTTCGGGAATTGTTTCCTGAAGGCATGGGGCTTTCCGAATTAGTCGTCACTTTTCTGGCTTTGCTCGAACTGGTCCACCAGGGGTTACTCAAGGTGTTCCAGCCCGATTACGACAGTGATATTCTCTTGAATGCTGCTCTTCCCGAGGAGGGAAATCCATAACCGTGCCCGAAAAACTTCAATCGATACTCGAGGCCCTTGTTTTTGCCGCCGATCATCCGCTTTCGCCGCGTGAAATCAGCGACTGGCTGCCTGACTATTCCATCAGGGATATACGCGCTGCTCTGACGGAGCTGGAAAAGGAATACGGCGACATGGGACGAAGCTTTTTCCTCAAGGAAGTGGCCAACGGCTACCAGTTCAGGACAAAAAGAGAGTTCGCCTCCTACGTTCTGAAGATGTATAAGACATCGCCATCCCGGCTCTCCCGGGCGGCGCTCGAAACACTTGCCATCATCGCGTACAAACAACCTATTCTGCGACAGGAGATCGAAAAACTGCGGGGTGTTGATGTGGGAGGCATTGTGCGGACTTTACTCGAAAAGGGCCTCATCCGCATCGTGGGAAGAAAGAATCTTCCCGGGAAGCCCATTATTTATGGAACGACGAAGAAATTCCTCGAAGTATTTGATTTAACCGATCTGAATTCACTGCCTAAATTGAAAGAGATAAAGACCCTATTCGCCGATGGAGAAGGTGCTATCCCGGCTCTCCAGGTCCCCGAAGATAAGCCAGATGTCATCCAGGAAGAAGCAGCAGACAGGACAGCTCCCGAAGGCTCAGAGGATTAACCGGATTCTCTCCAGCGCGGGTATCACGTCAAGGAGGAAGGCGGACGCCTTGATCCTCGGAGGCCATGTGAAGTTGAACGGTCGCGTGGTTGCACAGCTAGGCACACGGGCAATGTGGGGACACGACCGGATCGAGGTGGACGGCAGAGAAGTCCCCGGGCCTTCGCAGAGAATTTACCTGATGCTCAATAAACCCTTCGGCTATCTTGCCAGTCTTGGCGACCCGGAAGGAAGGCCCGT
>CAZEGG010000157.1:0-7952 GCA_964511755.1 uncultured Desulfobacteraceae bacterium
ATCCTGAAATTGAATCCCCGGGCAAAGGTGGTGATAGCAAGCGGGTATTCAGTAAATAGCCGCGCCAAGAATGCCCTCAACGCCGGAGCACGGGCCTTCATTAAAAAACCTTACGAAGTCAATGAGATGCTTCGTGTAGTACGAGAGGTGCTGGACCAAGGATGAGAAGAAGAAAGGACCGCCCCATTCACAAAGAGCGGCCCTTCCTTCGGGTATGGTTATTCGGGATTTCTGCCGTTAGTATAGATGGGAAGAATCGGAGCCGTCATCGGACCCGCTGCCGGTGTCCTGGTTCCCCAGGTCGGATGTTGTGGAATCGTCCCCCGAGCCGGATGCCGTAGAAATGATCTTCACGGTGGTCACACTTATGAGACTTCTGAATCCGTCGTACCAGTCCGCAAGAACGGTCGGGTCCCCGCCTGCTGCGGTCAGTACGAGACCCATCTGGTACGTGCCTGAAGGTAAGCCGCTCAGCTCGCTTGGATCTATACTAAAAAGCCTCTCTTTTCTCCCGGGACGAAAGCCAAATTTGTACGTCGAATGCATACCGGTTAACTGGATCTTGACTATATTATTGTTATTGCCCGATTCACTGCCGCCCAGTTCACTGCCGCCCAGTTCACTGCCGCCCAGTTCACTGCCACCCAGTTCACTGCCGCCCAGTTCACTCGGACTCTCTTCAGACGCATCAGGGGGCCCCCATATGACCAGCCATGCGTCGGCATCCCCTGTCCACACCGGAGCAAGGGCCTTGGGGAGAGCCACGTAGAGCTTCAAGTTGGGGGTGGAGGGGCGATTCAAGTTGTATACATGCCGGGTAGTTATAATGAGACCCTTCCTTGAACAAGGGGCGTTCCTGAGTTTCGGAGCAGCCAGGGAAGGGCCGGCCAAAAAACAAATTGCAATTAAAAAGGAAATCAGTACGAAAATTTTTCTGGACATCTCTTTCCTCCTCATGCATTCATCCGGAATTTAAGCCAAATTGAAACTTGAAATTACCTGTTCCGATTCACCTCCTCTCTCTCAGGAAAGGGATAAGCAAGCCTTGTGCCAGAAGATTTTCGAGTGAATACAATTGTGTTATCAATATATTGCCTCATCATATGCATCCGGCTGGCGCGCTTGAGTTGCAGGATGTGCACTTTTAGTCAATCAGAGTCTGATTTTGGATAACCAGCCAAACCAGTCTCAGGATGTCTCTGCCTATGGGAAAAGAAAATAACCCGAAACAAACGGAGGGAACCGGCTCAAATATGGCAAAACAGAATTCCTTGTTGACATCCGGGGGATATTTGGTAGAATTTATCTTTGATTTTCGTTATGGTTACAAGGAGTTAACATTCTGGGTGCGGTTTGCTGCTCAAACACGCGGCAGAATCAAAAACCGTCGGATAGGAGGAATCCCATGGGGAGAGTCGTGTGAACAGCCTCTATTTCCGGGAGGAGTTAGAGGCTGTTCTAATTTTCTCGAAGGAAAAGCTGACACAGTCAAAGACATCGGCCGTGGCTTTCCGATCAAGACAAGGTGAAGAATGTCTGCAACCATTGAAGGAGAAAGGAAAATGAAGAACCGCCCAATTTTTCCTGCGGTGATATTTATATTGTTGTTCTCAATAGCACTCGCAGGCACCGCGTCAGCTCAATATGCTTTCAATGATCCGGAAATGCCGCAGGAATCAAAAAAGGCGGCTTCTCTGGTATTCCGGGCTTTGTCAATATGGTTCGAATCTCTTGGGTCTTTGGAGCAAAACGATGTTTCTAAGGCAAACCAGATAAGGAGGAAAACGGTTGTCGCTCTGGAGGACGCTTTGAGGGAATATGAAAAAGTGAGAAAGCAAATCCCTAAAAGAAGCATTGATGAGAGGGGAATACCGGTATACATAAGAAGGGACCTGGCAAAACTTGACATCCCTTTTCCCACAGATAAAAAGCAATTGGCCGATATTGCAATTCAGCAAATTCAACTGCTTAAGAAATCCGTCGAATCAATGGATTATTCAAGGCCCGCTTCTGAAAATCGTAAACAAATCAGAGACATGATTGGTAGGATTTGGCAGGTCGTCGTATTAGGGTTAGACACTGCAGAGATTGCTGCATCAGTCAAGTAGAGGAACCCCATTGGCCGGCTTTTTTGTCCCAAACTCCCTGCCGGATATATCAGTGAAGGATCCGCAGTCAGCCGTTCCATCACATGCGTTCAAACGGAAACTGCCTCAAACACCCTCAGAAAATTTTCGCCGAGGATGCCCGTGATCTGCTCATCAGAGTATCCTCGCTTAACGAGACCCCTGGTAACGTTCGGGAAATCACGATAATCCGCAAACCCATCCAAGGTGTCGAGCGAACTCCCCAATCGGTCCCGTTCAGCATCGAATCCCCGCTTCAAGCTGCCGGGAACAAAGGCCTCCATGAGGATCGTATCCGGCAGGGGCATGGGCCAGTCCGTGCCGATTCCCACATGGGCCCATCCCACCAGATCGGCAATGTAATCGATCTGATCCAGCCAATGGTTTATGCTCGCCTTCTCTCCATCTCCCTGCGGTGGGGCAATGAAGAAAGGCAGGTTGTAAACGCCGATCACGCCTCCTGTCTCCGCGAGCGCCTTCAGTTCCTCGTCTGTCTTGGCGCGAGTGTGAGGATACACGGCCCGGGCTGCCGTATGGGATGCAATAACCGGCTTTCTTGAAAGCCTGCACGCATCCAGGGTGGTCTGTCGCCCGCAGTGACCCGTGTCGATGATGATGCCTAACTCGTTCATTTTCGCGATGCAGTCTGCGCCGTAGTTGCTGATACCGGCATCGGTGCGCTCAGTGCATCCGGCACCGATCAGGTTCCAGAGATTATACGTCAGCATGACCATCCGCAGACCCATTTCGTAGGCGGGTTCCAGCAGGTCGATGAAGTTCTTTTCTATGCCTGTGGCCAATTGGGTGTTTAGCCAGGCGGCGTGCTTGCCTTCGGCCTTGGCGCGTCTGATATCACCGGGAGTCAAAGCCTTGATGACCCAGTCTGTTCGATCGAACATGGCTATGTTGTAAGCGAGGGAGGCGGCAAAGCTTTCCCAGGAGGAGAACTCGATCATCCGGTTTCCGGCCGTCACTCCGGATGCGTCCCAATCCTCCTTGAAACGGGGAAAATTTCCCTTGGAGTTCATGTGTTGCGCCTGATAAATGCCCTGAAGCGTCACCATATCAACGTCACCTGTCGCTTTGAGGGTATCCAGCAGTTCCTGTTCCATTTCCTTGGTAAGGGAGAGCTTGGTGGATGGCCCCCAATAGAGCATGTCGATGACGATACTCGTCCTGTGCAGGTCAGCTGCCCGTTTTTCTTCATCCGGCGTCAAATTGTAATCGAACACGCCGAAGCGTGCCTGGTCCTTATTGTCCATTGTGCCCTCCTGATACCTGATAGGAACCTCTTTTATTTGAAAGGAGTATGGGCAAAGCGGTATCGTGCGTCAACAAGAATTTGACCGCAGGGCACTGTGCCCGGACTTCATGAGCGCGGGATGGCATTCCGGCTCCGATAGAGGAGTAGATTCGGAGAGAGCGGCAAGAATCCGGAATAAAGGCTCCACTCTTTCCTCAGCCAACAGTACAAATCTGTCGGAGCGAAGCACCTTCAAAATTCTTCTGATGTATTCAGATCTTCATGCCCGGGCAGGACAGGTCCCAACCCGGGCAATCCACACTTTCTATGATTAATACATATCCTCAGACGGCATGGGCGGCATTCCCGATGCCTTCTTTTTTTCCGGTTTTTCAGCCACCATCGCCTCGGTGGTCATGAGGAGGCCTGCCACAGAAGCCGCGTTTTGAATCGCAAATCGGGTAACCTTGGTGGGATCAATGATCCCGGCCTTCACCAGGTCTTCATACTCGCCGGTTTCCGCGTTGAATCCGAAATTGCCCTTTCCGTCCATGACCTTCCGGGCCACTACCGATCCTTCGAAACCGGCATTGCCGGCAATCTGTCTGACAGGCTCTTCCAGTGCCCGTTTGATAAGATTGACGCCCAACTGTTCTTCACCCTTCAGGCTCGTCTTTTCAAGGGCCTTTATGGCGCGGACCAGGGCAACACCGCCCCCGGGAACAACGCCTTCTTCAACTGCCGCCCGGGTGGCATTGAGAGCATCCTCGACCCTTGCCTTTTTCTCTTTCATCTCAGCCTCGGTCGCCGCACCCACGTTGATCACAGCCACGCCGCCGATGAGCTTGGCCAGGCGTTCCTGGAGTTTTTCCCGGTCATAATCGCTCGTTGTTTCATCAATCTGTGTCCTGATCTGCTTGACCCGGCCTTCGAGTGCGCTCCTGGTGCCGCCCCCGTCCACAATGGTCGTGTTATCCTTATCAACGGTGATCTTCTTGGCAGTGCCCAGGTCCTTGATGGTGATGTTCTCAAGCTTTATTCCGAGATCCTCGCTGATGACCCGGCCGCCCGTGAGAATGGCGATGTCTTCGAGCATGGCCTTGCGCCGGTCGCCGAATCCAGGCGCCTTTACGGCGGCGCATTTGAGCGTCCCCCTGATTTTGTTGACAACCAGGGTAGCCAGGGCTTCTCCTTCCACATCTTCCGCTACCATAAGGAGGGGTTTTCCCGATTTGGCGATCTGCTCCAGAATGGGCACCAAGTCCTTCATGTTGCTGATCTTCTTCTCATTGAGCAGGACATAGGGGTCTTCAAGGTGGACCTCCATTTTTTCCGGATCGGTGACAAAATAGGGACTCAGGTAGCCCCGATCGAACTGCATGCCCTCGACAATCTCCAGGGTGGTTTCCATGCTCTTGGCCTCTTCGACCGTGATCACACCTTCTTTGCCGACTTTCTCCATGGCCTCGGCAATAATCTCGCCGATCGTCTTGTCATTGTTCGCAGAAACAGTGCCGACCTGCGCTATTTCCGTTTTGTCCTTGGTGGGTTTTGAGATCTTCTTGAGTTCTTCCACAACGTTTTCCACGGCCTTGTCGATACCGCGCTTAATTGACATAGGGTTGGAACCGGCCGCAACCAGCTTGGAACCCTCTCTGTAAATTGCCTGGGCCAGGATCGTTGCTGTGGTTGTTCCATCTCCGGCCACATCGGACGTCTTGGAGGCCACCTCCTTGACCATCTGGGCTCCCATGTTTTCGAACTTGTCCTCAAGTTCGATCTCCTTCGCCACGGTCACGCCGTCCTTGGTAATGTTTGGGGAGCCCCAGGATTTTTCAAGAAGCACGTTCCGGCCTTTCGGCCCCAAGGTAACCTTTACCGCGTTGGCCAGGGTATCCACACCCTTCATCATCTTTTCTCTCGCCTTGGCGCTGTACTTAACCTCTTTTTTCGCCATCGCTCAACACCTCCCTCAATCACTTCTCGATAATCCCGAGGATGTCATCCTCGCCCATGATAAGATGTTCCACACCATCGATCTTTATGTCCGTTCCCGAATATTTTCCGAACAGCACGCGGTCGTTCTTTTTCACATCAAGGGGAACTCGCTTGCCGTTATCGTCGAACTTTCCTGGTCCGACTGCCACCACCTTGCCTTCCTGAGGCTTTTCCTTGGCTGTATCCGGAATGATTATTCCGCCCGAGGTCTGCTCATCTTCCTCGATCCTCAGAACCAGCACCCTGTCATTCAACGGTCTAATCTTCATTTCTCAAACCCTCCTTTCAAAAAGTGAACAAATTTATGAATCAGATTTTCAGTGATTGATTAATCACGGAGAAGATGAAACGCAATCGGATAAATTATGTAACCACTGGATATTGCTAAGATATTTATAGATCAGGTTAAAAAGTAATCATCTCAAGAAATTTGTCAAGTACCTCGTGATTTTTTTCCGGCACTCACCAGCCGGGTCAACCGTTACCGGTTGCTTTTTCTACGTACCTTCACATGAAACCTCAAATTCCTTCAATTGTGGCATCCCCCGTTCCCGCAGGCGATACGTTCATCATTCTTTGGCAGTGCGCTCATAGGGACCGCATTCGCACGGTGGGACTTCCCCTACTGTATTCTGGGGTGCCCGATAGGATGGGGGTGGCTCATTTTTTTGAGAAGGGTGTAACATCCTGCAAAGAAGCCTGCCCAGGGTGCGAAACAAACCGGAACATCGGAGGAGAGAGTCAAAGAATTTTCTGCTTCCGCAGGCGTGCGCGCCAACTATTATGTTGCTTTTCAGAAGAAAGTTGGTGATTGTGAGGTAGTGCCTCTTTTGGAAATGGTGGCAACCTCTCCCCTTGGAGGTGAGGGTGGTTTAGGAGAGATAGCAGAAGAAATTGGATCTGCTTTGCGGAACAGTAAGGCAGACGTCGTTTAAAAAGGGCAGAATGTCTTTTAATGTAATAATAAGAATTGCTGTTTGGGCTGTTCCCGTTCTCTTTTCAATCGTCCTCCATGAAGTATCTCATGGCTGGATGGCCTATAGACTCGGTGATGATACGGCAAAAAGAATGGGGCGGCTCACCCTTAACCCGCTGCCCCACATAGACCCCCTCGGCACTATTATCCTGCCGGCCATAATGATCATCATGGGAGGACCCGTATTCGGGTGGGCGAAGCCTGTGCCTTTCAATCCATACAATTTCGATCGAAATGTGAATGTGAGAAATGGAATAATGTGGGTGGGGTTGGCGGGTCCGGCTTCAAATCTGATCCTTGCTTTCATTTCCTCTTTCGTTCTTGTGGCTGCACAGCGATTCTCACCGATCCTTCCCCAGGTTGTTTATATTTCAATAGTTGAACTCGCCAAAGTTCTTATCATCATTAACCTGATTCTTGCATCTTTTAACCTTATACCCATTCCGCCACTGGATGGCAGCAGGATTCTGATGAGGTTTCTGCCCGCCAGATACGAACCCTATTTCCTGAAACTGGAGCGGTATGGATTTCTCCTGCTTATCGTCCTGCTCGCAACGGGCTCGTTTTCCAGAATCATCTGGATGCCCGTGGAATTTCTCTACAATATTTTCCTTCTGATTCCCAGGATCCTGTTTAACATTCTCTAGAGGGCGCCCATCCACGAATAGAATTGGGCACGAGCGGGCTTCCAATCCCCGGAAAATCCCTATGATCTGATTATCAGCATCGCGTAAATAACTGATTGAAGAAATAAATAGATCGCGACACCTGTTGTAATTGTAACTACCCTCATCAGAACATAAAATTCCTGGAAGTAGATTTGACTGATCAGGCCCACTATTTGCTCAGTCGCAATGAAGCTGAGAGCAATCGAAATTAGGGCTGCCACTGACCTCTTCTTTCTGGATTTGCCATTGCGGCGCACTCCCCCTGTCATGCTCTTTTCCAGGAAAGCACAAATCATCCCGCCAAAATATGGCCCAATAACCGAGATGCATAGGAAAAGTACCCAGTCAAACTTCATGTCTTGGTAGATTCCCAAATAAAAAGTGGTCTCAGGTTTCCAATCGAATCAAGTAGTGAATAAAGGCACTTTCTAGGGACATGAGGAACTGCCGGCTCTTCGTTTCAAATCTCTCCAATGGCAGTCGATCTCTTCCTTGATCCGGTTCAGGTCTTTGGTAGTCAGGTGTTTGAACCTCCCCTGCGCCAAAAGGTAATCTTCCAGCGGAAGGTGCCTGGGTTCATGGGTTATCTCCAGATCCGTTCCGTTTCTGATTTCATACAGAGGAAAGAATCCCGTCTCAACGGCCAGCCTGCCGATATTAGGCGTCAGTTTTTCAGGGTATCTCCAGCCGGTGGGGCAGGGGGACAGGATGTGAATATACTTGGTGCCTTTTATTTTCTTGGCCGTCTTGATTTTTCTTCTGAGGTCATCCGGGAAACACGAGCAGGCGGTCGCCACATAAGGAATGTGGTGGGCGCTCATGATTTCAACCATCTCCTTTTTCCTCCCGGTCTTCCCCACGGGTGTGGTCATGGTCCACGCATCCCTGGGCGTGGAGGAACTGCTTTGAATGCCGGTATTCATGTAGGCTTCATTATCGAA
>CAZEGG010000158.1:0-7924 GCA_964511755.1 uncultured Desulfobacteraceae bacterium
TGGCGATGGTCATCGTGGACGGGGAGATTGTGGTTTCCAAGAGCAGGAATACGCCCCCGCCGAAGAGGAAACCTTCTATACTATAGGTGATGAGATTTTGAAGGTAGATGTAGAAAAATGCACGGGATGCGGCTTTTGTGTGCGGGACTGCCCGGTTGAAGCGGTCCGTTTGCAAAAAAAGAAGGCCGTCATCGATCAGGACAAATGCACCGAATGCGGTGTGTGTTTGCGCGTGTGCGAAAATGATGCGGTGATCTCCGAACGGGTGTCCTCTGAAGGGGCGGTTCAATGTGATGCGTGCCCGATCAACTGCCGCATCAATCCCGGGTACACGGGGGCATGTCAACGGTACCGCAACGAGGCAGGGAGTCTTCTGAGGATCACGCCGCTTCGGGCGTTTGAATCCGTGAAGGATATCGTGGGTCCAGATCCGCCCGATTCAATCCGGCGGCCGTTGATCACCGCCATAGGGGCAGGGACCACCTATCCGGACTGCAAGCCCGCTCCTGCCGTCGTGCACGGCAAGAAGAATGATGTGGACGTGGTCACGGTGGTCACCGAGGCGCCCTTGAGCTACAGTTCCGTCATGCTCAAGATAGATACCGACTTGCAGGTTGGTGAAGAAGGCGCCGACGTGTCCGTAGGCAAGAGAAAAGTGGGCATGCTGTTTACCGAGCAGTACGGCTCCAAGATGTTATCCATCGGCGGGGTCAATCTGCTCACCGGCAAGAACGGCTTTGTCGTTGCCCGGACGATTGCGGACATAGCCAATAGAAAACCGGTTCGATTGCGGATAAAGGGCGGAAGCAAGCTTGAGGTCCAGGTGGGCCGTCCCCCTGAAATAGACGGGATAAGACCCGAGAGCATGCGGGTTGGATGCGGGAGTGCCACGATGGGCCTTTTCGCGCCCTTACTGAAGGAAACCGCTGATGAAGTCATCGTGCTGGATTCCCATCTCACGGGCCTGATGAGTGAACACGCCGCCGGAAAATTTGTGGGTGCCCGGCCTTCAGGAGTCCGGCTGAAATTCCGCATGAGCACTCCCGGCCGGTACTTCGGTGAACATGGCTCCGGATGGGGCGGGACGCCCGTCAAAAACCCCCTTGACGTGATCGCCGGGGTAGACAAGAAGATTGCCCGGCCGGGGCTGCTCATCCTCATTACGGAGACAACCGGCACGAATGCCGCTCTTTTTGAACTTCAGGACGATTATACTTTTCAGGAAACCGATCTCTCACCGCAGGCCGTAAGCACACTTGAGGCCATTACGTCCAGCTGCGAACCTTCCCTGGTGTCGGCAGTATACATGGGAGGTGCCGGGGGGAGTGCACGATCCGGAGTGACCCGGTATCCCATCAAGTTGACCGCCGCAGTTCACGCTTCCCGGGCATGTTTGACTGTCGGGGGTGCCCCAACCTACGTGCTGCCGGGAGGAGGGATTAATTTCCTGGTGGATGTGGGAAGGGTGAAGACGGGTTCCTTTTACTGGACTCCGACCCCGGCGACCATTTGCCCCATCGAGTATACCATGGAACTGGAGGAATACGAAAGAATGGGCGGGCATCTGGAAGCGATGAAACCGTTTTCCGTCCCACAATCTCAGGGCCGGCAATAGGAACGACCCATGGGGCAAAAGGTCATACACGCCCTTGACGGAGGGCGTATTATGGCGGAGTACGGACCCATGCGTTTGGTCATTTCAGCCTGGGTGGGAAAAGTGCCCCAGCGGGACGGATGTGTCAGTGCTGCTCGAAAGGCTTTTTCCTATTTTGAACGGGTGGCCGCTCTGAAAAACGAGCTGAGCAGTCCGTTTCCGCGGGATCCGGCGCCCATGGAGGATCCCGTAGCGCGGGCTATGGTCGAAAGCGTTCTGGAAATGGGAGACAAAGATCTTACCCCCCTGGCAGCGGTTGCGGGATCGCTGGCGGATGCCGTTGCCGATTTTCTCTTTGAGCGGGGAATGACCAGGGTGCTGGTGAATAACGGCGGGGACATCGCTGCCCGTCTCGTCGGAGATGAACCCCTGAGAGTGGGGGTGGGTCCTGCCACGCAGCAAGGCGGAACCGTGGGCGTCATCCTTCTCGATTCTTCTTTTTCCTCCTGGGGCGTTGCGACCAGTGGGTTGGGCGGGAGGAGTTTCACGAGGGGGGTTGCCTCCGCGGTGACGGTCATGGCAAGAACAGCCTCTCTCGCGGATGCGGCAGCCACGGCAATCGCCAACGCGAGTTTTGTGGAAGATGCGAGTGTGATCCGCCGGAAGGCGGGAGAAATAGATCCTGGTACGGACATTCCCGGCCTGGATGTCACGGTACGTGTCGGACCCCTGTCCCGGGAAAAGAGATCCGGAGCCATCAGAAAGGCCCTGGTGAGGGCTGAAGAACTTATTGAAAAAGGGGCGATCCTGGGAGCAGGTGTCACTGTGGAGGGAGAAACCGCTTGCACCTCGTTTTTCCAAGATCATTTGGAGAATCCTGGGGAACCGCCCCGGTCGAAAAACTGAAAGGAGGAGGTATTTGTTATGGAGGTAAGAAAGTACGTGACGGTCCTGGAGGAGATTCGTTCTGACGGGGGAAAGAGCATGGATACGCCCGGGAAGAGGGCGGCTGCCATTGCGGTTATCAAAAACCCCTTTGCCGGAGAGTATGTTGAGGATTTGACGCCGCTGATGGATATGGGAGAAGAACTGGGCGGCATTCTGGGGAAAATGGCCGTGGATGCCCTCGGAATTGCACCGGAAAATGCCGAAAGCTATGGAAAGGCTGCCATAGTGGGAGAGAAAGGGGAGCGTGAACATGCGGCTGCCATCCTCCACCCGAAGCTCGGAAAACCTTTCCGCGATTCTGTTGGAGGGGGAAAGTCCCTGATCCCTTCGGCCAAAAAGATGGGCGGCCCCGGGACATCTATCGACGTACCGATAAATTTCAAGGATGCAGCATTCGTCAGATCGCATTTCGATGCCATGACCGTGCGCGTCGAAGACGCTCCCTGGAGAGACGAGATAGTCGTGGCCCTTGTAGTGACCGACTGCGGGAGGCCTCATCCCCGCATCGGCGGACTCAAGAAAGAGGACGCCAAGATGGAGGACGGTCTCAGATAGAAGAAGGATAGAATTGCCGTCTTGCGGCGCAGATCCATGGGAAATGCGCCTCCCTATTGACGGCGGTACCACCTTGCTGCTACTATCGACCAACCTGCAATTCTGAATCGGGTTTCTCGCCGATCTCCGGTGCTAAAGCCCATTATCGGCGAGAGAACCCGGCTGATGAGGCGTTCCCATGAAAAAGTTGCCCAGGCCGAGGTGGTCACCGTTGATTTCTTTTCCCCTGCTGTTCCTTGCTCCCTGCGTCAAAGCCGGCCCAACCCCCGTGGGCAGCCGGCAACGTGTCACAAGCTGTCTCACTGCCGTCCTGCACAACAACCTGCCCGTCACCCTGATCATGACCGAAATCAGCGGCAGTTCTGTTCCCTCTGCGCCCCTCAAGAAGGCGCGTGTGTTTACCGCTTCCGTGGCCGTCGGCAACACGGTGCAGACCATGGCACTTGTCAACGAGAAAAATATCCTCCCCATTATCAACACGAAGTCCGAAGGAGAAGGGAACCCCGTTTTCCAGAGGCTGAAGTGAAGTAAAAGTGCTCTTTATCTAAACACCGTTCCTCACGGAAACAGGCTCCGGCGCGATGACCGGACGGGCGTATTGATGAGCCGGCGGGTTGTCCTCTCCCTGAAAACCAGGTGTTCTTTATGGCCCATGATATTTTTATCTCACATTCTGCCAGAGATAAAGCCACGGCTGATGCAGTCTGTGCCAAGCTGGAGGCAGTCGGCATAAAATGCTGGATCGCACCGCGGGACGTTCTGCCGGGCCTCGACTGGGGCGAGGCGATAGTCAACGCCATCACCGACTGCCGGATAATGGTTCTGGTCTTCTCGTCTTCTGCGAATGCGTCAACCCAGATAAAGAGAGAAGTAGAACGAGCTGTTCACAAGGGTAAAGTGATTATTCCTTTCAGGATAGAAGAGGTCGAACCTTCAGGCGCCCTCGAGTATTTTATCAGTACTCCACACTGGCTTGACGCCCTCACACCGCCCATGGAAAAACATATCAGCCGTCTCGTCGGAACCGCAAGGTCACTGCTGGACGGGGGAGATGAGGCCGCTGGTGCGCAGGAATCCATCCCGCCTCCCGGGGAAGGCGGATTGACCTCCTCTCCGAGAAGAATACCGAGAGGTGTTCCCTGGACGCTCTTATCAGCACTGGCCTTCGTCGGGGTGCTCTCCGTAACGGTGGCTGTTTTTCTGATCGGCCGGCAGGAAAAAAGCGTTACCGAACGCATTTCGGGGGTCTTACCGATGGAAGCAGCGCAGCATGACCCCGCAAAGGCGCCTCCGGATTCTTGGGCCGTGATAGTGACCGAAGCCCGCAGGCTGCGCTCACAGGGCGAGACCGGCAAGGCCCTCGCAGCCTTTTCGAAATACCAAGACATGTTCGCGGAAAAATATCCTTCAACTAGACGATACGTCAGGACTGCCCAGGCGTTCACCCTGCAATGGGGGGCATTGGGGGTTGCCGGCGGCGCGTATGTCTACGAATGCTCGCCGGAGGGGGCCGGCGCAAAGGCCGGTCTTGCCGTGGGAGACATCATCATAGGCTATGGCGGACATTCTGTCAGCGGTACTGAATCCTATGTGGAATCCTGGGAAAAAATGAAAGGAGCGAAAACGGTCGTGGTGGAGTTCCTGAGATTCGATGGGGCAAGCCATTTTGAAAGAAAATCAATTACGCTGGGATATGGGCTATTGGGGATAAACCTCATGGATATCTAGGAGATTCCAAACAATCCGGGAGATGGATATGACGATGAACAATTTCAAGAGAACGATCTGGATGGTCCTGCTGCTGGCTTCGTGCCTGTTGATTTCTGCAAATCTTCGGGCGGAAGTTCCCATCCCGAGCCGCTGGCAGGGTGAAATAGTGGGACGCGTTCACAATAAGACATTCAGGCTTCCGGTCACCATCGAAATCACCAGGGCGCTCCCCTTTGAAGGGAATCCGTTTCACCTGTTCCTCGGGGCCGGGAATCCGAAAAACGTCGGGCATGTCTATCTGGCAAGTGCGATGAGATTCAATACCTCCAGCGGCCCCGCAACGCTTCGCTATCTCTCCATATCCCTCCGGGGGAACCAGCTGATGGCAAGATTGACGAAGACACATGGTGCGGAGGCCGCCAAGGCAAACGGCTTCAGCGGACCCAACGTTTCGGCTGCACAGGCGTCGCCGCTGATGAGAGGTGTTCTTCGCAACGCCTGGGGACCCACGGAGATGTTCGCCTTCAGCAGAGGGGCAGCGTTGACGCTGCGCTTTCAGAGGAATCAATTGTTCGGAACCGTTCAGGGGACCGGAAGCAGCTATACCGGGACATCTTCATCTGTGGCATATCAGGCAAGAATGGCGGCCAGAAGGGTCAGATAATTTCCTTTTCCACAATGAGCGGGTTTTTCACATGAAGAATAATGGACTCTTGCACAGGTTGAACGAGGCGGGACCGAAACGGATTCTCGCACTCGACGGAGGAGGTATTCGGGGGCTGGTGACCATCGGATACCTTGCCCGAATAGAGAGTATCCTCCGCCGACGTTATCAGAAACCGGACCTTGTCCTGAGCGACTATTTTGATCTGGTGGGGGGAACAAGCACAGGCGCCATCCTGGCGACTCTGCTGGCCTTGGGCCGATCTGTCGATGAAATCAGGAAGATGTATCTTACCCTCGGCCGCGAAGCGTTCCGGCCCAGGAAAAACTGGTTTGGGCCGCTGGGCAGGGTCATCGGGGCAAAATTCGACGAGCAGCCCCTTGAAAATCTGCTCAAGAAGCACCTGGGGCAAAAGACGCTTGACTCCCCGGAACTGAGGGTAGGTTTGGGAATAGTGATCAAACGGGCCGATACAGGGTCGGTCTGGATAGTGTTGAATGTCCCGGGACACCGGTTCTATGAGATGAACCGCAAGATGCTTCTCTGGGAGATAGTGCGTTCTTCTACCGCAGCACCCATATTTTTCAAACCGAAAGTCCTTCCCGACGTTGGAGAGGGGGAAGAAGCGGTATTCGTTGATGGGGCGGTCAGTATGCACAACAATCCTGCTCTTCAACTCCTCATGGTAGCAACCCTGCAAGGGTATGAGGTTCAGTGGCCCCTGGGTGAGAATAAGCTGTTCCTTTGTTCTCTCGGAACGGGAGGCTATACCCGCCTAGCCGACAAGGATGCCATTAAAAGGTTCAGCAATTTGCACTGGCTGGCAATGCTGGCAATTCAACTCATGAAGGACTCCTGTGAATTGGGCGAGATCATACTGCAGTGGATTTCCAGCAGCCCCACTGCCAGAACCATAGACAGGCAGATCGGGAACCTGTCGGAAGATCATTTTGCCGGATCACCGCTTATCTCGTACCTCCGTTACAATGTCGAACTCGAACAGGCGTCTCTTGAGAAAATCGGCCTGCACTATGGCGCGAAGGAGGTGGAAAAGCTCAAGAATATGAGTGACGTGAAGAACATTTCCGAACTCGACAGAATTGGCTCAGTGGCTGCAGAAAAACAAATACTTGAAGAACACTTCCCCCGCGTCTTCGACCGTGTCATAGAGATTTGAGGCACGACAATTGGCGACGAAACCATATGATTCAGCACTCCGGAGATGCGGATTTCTCGGAGTAGGCGTAACCGGACATCGCCTGGACGGACTCAGGAACGCAGATTGGGAACTCCTGAGGGCCCGTGTCAGGGAAGTTCTCGCGCTAACGCAACAGGTCGCCGGGAGAGCAAGGGCCGGGCTTTTGAAAGGCGACGGCCGGTGCGGCATGCCCGTGCGCGTTATTTCTCCCCTGGCGGCGGGTGCGGACCAGATCGTTGCAGAAGAGGGGCTTGCTGCGGGCTGTGAACTCCATGCTCCCCTGCCGTTTCGACAGGAAGAATATGAGAAGGATTTCTCCACACCGGAGTCGCTGGGGAGGTTCAGGCATCTTGTGGCAAGGGCTTCCTCGGTGGATGTACTTGGAGGGAAGAGTGAATCAGGAGCGGAACGAGGTGCCTCTTACGGTGCTGTTGGTGTGGAAGTCCTGCGGTTGAGCAATATCCTGCTTGCGATCTGGAACGGGCGCCCGGCGAAAGGGGCCGGAGGAACGGCTCAAATAGTTGAAGAAGCCAGGGCAGCAGGCATTCCCGTGATATGGGTCTGCTCGCAAGCGCCCCATTCGCTGAAGATTCTCCTTCCGCAGCGTCCGTGGAAAGATGGGAGCAACCGGGAGGTTGTGGAAGAAGTGGTAAGATGTCTTTCGGCAGAGGCAGGCGGAATGGAACCCGTATTTGCCTGAAGAGATTTTTGGACTTTCCAGGAAGAAGGGGGTGAGAGCAAATGAAGATCGGTTGGATTGGAACGGGTGTTATGGGCGCTGCCATGGCCGGTCATTTGCAGAATGCAGGCCATAACCTGTCTGTTTTTAACCGCAGCCGGGAGAAAGCCGAAGGTTTGATCGAGAAGGGAGCCCGCTGGGCGCCTTCGCCGGCTGAAGTGGCTGCGCAGTCCGAAATCGTATTTACCATTGTCGGTTTTCCGGAAGATGTGGAAGAGGTCTACTTGAGGGAACAGGGAATTCTCGCGGCAAAAGGCTCCTGCAGGATCATGGTGGACATGACCACCAGTACACCGAGCCTCGCAAAGACCCTTGAAACGGCGGCGAAGAAGCGCGGCATGGACAGCCTCGATGCACCTGTTTCAGGAGGCGATATCGGCGCGAAGGAGGGCAACCTCGCAATCATGGTCGGCGGCGGGAAACAGGTGTTCGAGGAGGTCCTGCCCCTCCTGGAGGTTTTCGGCAGCAGGATTTCCTACATGGGAGGTGCAGGGGCGGGCCAGCATACAAAGATGG
>CAZEGG010000159.1:0-7909 GCA_964511755.1 uncultured Desulfobacteraceae bacterium
TTACATGCGGCTTCGTCCTCTCAAATTTCTTCTTCGACATCTCTTTCCTCCTTGGCGGCTTGGTATTCAGCCTCAGTCCTTGCTTTCCTTTTCAGGCCTTGATTCATTCCTGCCCGGAAATCTACCAGCGGTAGTGTGCGAAGGCCTTATTGGCATCGGCCATCCTGTGGGTGTCTTCTCTCTTTTTGATGGCGGCGCCTCTCTTGTTGGCAGCATCCAGAAGTTCGCCTGCAAGCTTCGCTTCCATGGTTTTTTCGCTTCTGGCCTTTGCAAAAGATATGATCCACCGAAAACTGAGGGCCTGGCTGCGTGCGGGTCTTACCTCCGTAGGCACCTGGTAGGTCGAGCCGCCGACGCGCCGTGACTTCACTTCAACACGAGGTTTTACATTTCCCACGGCCTTCTTGAAAACGGACAGAGGCTCTTCCTTGGTCCGATCCTCGATAATGTCAAATGCCCCGTAAAGAATAGACTCTGCTAGGCTTTTTTTCCCTTTCTTCATCAGGTTATTGACGAACTTGGCCACGAGAAGGCTATTGTATTTTGGGTCGGGCGTCATATCTCGCCGCGCAACAACTCTTTTCCTAGGCATTGTGGTTCTCCAGCGGATTGAATAAACTCGTTTTCTCCATCATAGGCCTGCTACAGACTCTTCGGGCGCTTTGCACCGTATTTTGACCGCCCTCGCCTCCGGTCGTCCACTCCCGTGGTATCCATCGTGCCTCTGATAATATGATACCGGACCCCGGGGAGATCCTTCACTCGACCGCCCCGAATCAGTACCACAGAGTGCTCTTGAAGGTTATGGCCCATGCCCGGTATATAGGAGGTTACCTCGATTCCATTCGTCAACCGCACCCGCGCTACTTTTCTGAGCGCTGAGTTCGGCTTCTTCGGGGTTGAGGTGTACACCCTCACACACACGCCTCTCTTTTGAGGTGCCCCCTGCAAAGCGGGGGTCTTGACTTTCTTCTTTGCTTTTAATCGACCTTTCCTCACAAGCTGGCTAATGGTCGGCATGCATTATTCTCCTCATCTGTTGTTTCTCAAACCCGATCTTCTGGGCCTTCACGTACCGGAATTCTGGAAACTGCAAAAATTCTTTTTTTTATTTCTCTTTTGGTTTTTTGTCAAGCTATTTTCCGCTTCGCTCGAAAAATAAACAGACTATTCCGCGACCCCTATAGCTTGATCTCGGTATTCTTTGACTCCGGTTCCGGCCGGTACCAAGCGCCCCATGATCACATTCTCCTTCAGTCCGCGGAGATAATCTATTCTCCCGGCTACACTCGCATCCGACAACACTTTGGTCGTCTCCTGAAAAGAAGCGGCCGAGATGAAGCTGTCCGTACTCAGGGATGCCTTGGTAATGCCCAGCAGCAGGGGTTCTGCGGTTGCCGGCTTTACTGCCTCGGCTAAGAGTCTCCGGTTTTCTTCTTCAAACCGCCATTTTTCCACATGTTCTCCAAGCAGGAAGGGAGAATCGCCGACGCCGGTAACCCGCACCTGCTGCAGCATTTGCCGCACAATGACCTCAATATGTTTGTCGTTGATCCTGACTCCCTGCAGACGGTATACTTCCTGCACCTCATCAACAAGGTATCTCGCAAGCTCTTTCAACCCTCTGATTCGCAGGATATCATGGGGGTTTACAGAGCCGTCCATGAGCGGTTCGCCTGCCCGCACATAGTCTCCTTCCAGAACACTCACGTGCTTGCCCTTGCTGACGTAGTAATCCACCGGTTCCCCAACTTCCGGGGTGATGGTCATCTTCCTTTTTCCCTTTGTATACTTCCCGAACGAAACAATCCCGTCGATTTCGCTGATGATGGCCGTCTCCTTGGGCTTTCTCACCTCGAAAAGTTCCGCAACGCGGGGGAGCCCTCCGGTAATATCCTTGGTCTTTGTGGTCTCCCTAGGGATCTTCGCCAGAACGGTTCCCGGACCCACCGCATCGCCCTCGCTGACCATGATGATCGCCCCAACGGGAAGATGGTATCGAGCCTTGGCCCTGCTGCTTCCCGGAACAGCGGCCGTTTTCCCGCTCTCATCTTTTATGGAGATGCGGGGGCGGA
This sequence comes from uncultured Desulfobacteraceae bacterium, assembly GCA_964511755.1. GTDB lineage: Bacteria > Desulfobacterota > DSM-4660 > Desulfatiglandales > Desulfatiglandaceae > B46-G9. Next base: position 2,076 of record CAZEGG010000159.1, read on the forward strand.
TTTCCGCCTCACGGGATTCCACGACAACCCTGCTTATCTTTCCCGTGACCTTGTCCGTCTTCTCCTGCATCGTCCGTTCTTCAACGATGTCTCCGAACTTCACATTGCCGCCCACTTCAGTCAAGATCGGAATCGTAAAAGGATCCCATTCGGCAAGAACCGTTTCTCTCTTGATTTTCATTCCGTCGGTCACTTTGAGCGTGGCGCCGTAGATGATGGGGTACCGCTCAATCTCCCGGCCCCCTTTGCCCAAAACAGCAATCTCACCGTTGCGGTTCATGGCGATCGGGAATCCTTCCGCATTTTCAACCGTCTTGAGATTCAGGAACTTGATCTTGCCGTCATTCCTCGCCTGAATGGTTGTCTGTTCCACTCGCTTGCTTGCCGTCCCACCGATATGGAAGGTTCTCATGGTCAGCTGGGTGCCCGGCTCGCCGATTGACTGCGCGGCAATAATTCCCACGGCCTCACCGATGTTTACTTCATGACCGTGGGCAAGGTCACGGCCGTAGCACTTCTTGCAGACACCGTGCCTGGCTTCGCAGGTAAGGACCGAACGAATCTTGACTCGTTCAAGCCCTGCATGCTCGATCTTTTCAACTTTTGCCTCGTCAAATTCTTCGTTGGCCTTCACGAGCAATTCGCCGGTAACAGGATCATAGACATCCTGCAGCGCCACCCTTCCCAGGATCCTTTCTCCGACGCGCTGGATTATTTCTCCACCCTCGATGAGGGCATCCACCCAGATGCCGTCTATCGTACCGCAGTCTTCTTCGGTGATGATGGCGTCTTGTGAGACGTCAACCAGCCTCCGGGTAAGATATCCCGAGTTAGCGGTCTTGAGTGCCGTATCCGCCAATCCTTTCCGGGCCCCGTGGGTAGAAATAAAATACTGGAGGACTGTCAAGCCTTCCCTGAAATTAGAGGTGATCGGGGTCTCGATAATCTCTCCGGACGGCTTGGCCATCAGCCCGCGCATCCCTGCCAGCTGCCGCATCTGGTCCTTGCTCCCCCTGGAGCCGGAGTCGGACATCATGTAGATGGGGTTGAAGCTGGGAACCTTTTCTTTGTCCTGTCCCGTCCCCCCCACTTCTTCGATTGCCATTTCCTTCATCATCTCGCCGGCCACGTCTTCTGTAGATTGAGCCCAGATGTCCACAACTTTGTTGTACTTTTCTCCGTTCGTGATAAGGCCGCGTTTGTATTGGTCATCAATTTTCTTCACTTCCGTTTCAGCTCGTGTCAGAATTTCCTGCTTCCTGGAAGGAATTACCATGTCTTTCATCGAAATGGAGATACCTGAAAGGGTCGCGTACTTATAGCCGACATCCTTGAGACGATCAGCCAGGATAACCGTCGATTTAATCCCGGCATGACGATACGACTCATTGATGAGGCCTCTCAGTTCCTTTTTGGTCATGACCTTGTTGATCAAGGAAAAGGCAACAGTTTTGGGCAGTACCTCATAGAGGAGCACCCTCCCCGTTGTGGTATCAGTAATTTTCCCTTCTATCCTGACTTTGATGGCTGCGTGGAGATCCAGTTCGCCGGCGTCGTAGGCAATCCGCACCTCGTCAATGCCGGAAAAAGACCTTCCCTCGCCTTTTGCAAAAGCCCTCTCCCGGGTCATATAGTAAATGCCGAGAACGATATCCTGACTGGGAACAATAATAGGATCTCCGTGCGCAGGGGAAAGGATATTGTTGGTTGACATCATCAGGACTCTCGCCTCAATCTGCGCTTCAATGGAGAGAGGCACGTGCACGGCCATCTGGTCACCGTCGAAATCAGCATTGAACGCAGTGCAAACCAGAGGGTGAAGCTGGATGGCCTTCCCCTCGATAAGAATCGGCTCAAATGCCTGGATGCCGAGCCTGTGCAGCGTCGGTGCCCTGTTCAGGAGGATACAATACTCCGTTACCACTTCATCGAGGGCGTCCCAGACCTCCGCCGTCTCCCGTTCCACCATCTTTTTCGCGCTCTTTATGGTCGTGACCAGGCCTTTCTCGTCCAGCTTGTTGTAGACAAACGGCTTGAACAATTCCAGGGCCATCTTCTTGGGAAGGCCGCACTGGTGGAGCCGGAGGTCAGGGCCTACAACTATGACCGAACGACCGGAATAGTCCACGCGCTTACCCAAAAGGTTCTGGCGAAATCTCCCCTGCTTTCCCTTCAACATGTCGCTCAGGGACTTGAACGGCCGTTTGTTCGCGCCGGTCACTACCTTGCCCCGCCTGCCGTTGTCGAACAGGACATCAACTGCCTCCTGGAGCATTCGCTTTTCATTTCGGACGATGATATCAGGGGCGTTGAGTTCAAGGAGCCGTTTGAGCCTGTTGTTCCGGTTTATCACCCTGCGATAAAGATCATTCAGATCAGAGGTGGCAAATCGTCCGCCGTCAAGGGGGACAAGCGGCCTCAGTTCAGGGGGAAGGACCGGAATAACATCAAGAATGGTCCATTCCGGCTTGTTTTTGGATTCCCTGAATGCATCAATGACCTTGAGACGTTTGGTGAGCTTTTTCCGTTTCGCTTCGGATTTGGTGGTGACCATTTCCGCCCTGAGAGTGGCTGACAATTCCTCCAGGTTCAGTTCACTGAGCATGCGCTTGATTGCTTCAGCGCCGATTCCGGCCTCAAATCGGTCCCCGAAATCCTCTTTGGCCCGGTACAACTGTTCGTCCGAAAGGAGGCTCCCTCTTACCAGGGGAGTGTCCTTCGGGTCCATGACGATATAATTCTCAAAATAAAGAACACGCTCCAGATCCTTGAGGGTCAGATCCAGGAGATTCCCTACCTTCGATGGTAGACACTTGAGAAACCAGATATGGGCAACCGGGGTTGCCAGCTCGATATGACCCATCCTCTCACGGCGAACCTTTGACTGAATCACTTCCACGCCGCATTTTTCGCACACAATCCCGCGATGTTTCATCCGCTTGTATTTACCGCAGTTGCATTCATAGTCCTTGATCGGTCCAAAAATCTTGGAACAGAAAAGACCGTCTCTTTCCGGCTTGAACGTCCTGTAGTTAATCGTTTCGGGTTTCTTTACTTCTCCATACGACCATTCCCTGATTTTTTCGGGTGAAGCGAGTGATATCCTGACCGCATTAAAGCTCGACGGATCCTTCGGCTTGGTAAGGAAATTATATAATTCTTCCAATGCCTCTCTCCTTTTATATATTGTTAGGCCTGCGTGTCTTCAAACAGTTCAATCTCGAGCCCGAGGCTCTGCAGTTCTTTCATCAGTACTTTGAAGGACTCGGGCAGACCGGCCTCGAGGATATTATTTCCTTTTACAATTCGCTCATACATACGGGTCCTTCCCGCCACGTCGTCTGATTTGACCGTGAGGAATTCCTGAAGGGCATATGCGGCGCCATAGGCCTCCATGGCCCAAACCTCCATTTCTCCCAGCCGCTGACCGCCGAATTGAGCCTTCCCGCCAAGCGGCTGCTGGGTTACCAGCGAATAGGGACCTATGGAACGGGCGTGCAGCTTGTCGTCAACCAGATGATGGAGTTTCATGACATACATGACTCCCACCGTCACCTGCTGATCAAACGGCAGGCCGCTCCGGCCGTCATACAAGGTGGCCTGGCCCGTGACAGGCAGCCCGGCCTGCTGGAGAGATCCCTTGATCTCCTCTTCCTCTGCCCCGTCAAAAACCGGCGTGGCCATGGGGATCCCATCACGCAGGTAATTGGCCTGCGCCAGGAGTTCCTCTTCAGTCGCGTCTTTCACAAAGAGGTCATATTCCTCCTCGGGAAGGACTTCTTTGAATTTCTTCCTCAGGGCCTGCATGTCCCCGATCCTGTCGACCATTTTACCTATTTGGCTTCCCAGTTCCCTGGCAGCCCATCCAAGGTGAGTTTCGAGAACCTGGCCGACATTCATCCTCGATGGTACGCCGAGGGGGTTCAGGACGATGTCCACCGGTGTCCCATCCTCGAAATAGGGCATGTCTTCAACGGGCAGGATCCTCGAAAGAACCCCTTTGTTTCCATGGCGGCCCGCCATCTTGTCTCCCACAGACAGCTTCCGCTTGACCGCCACATAGATTTTGACCATTTTAATGACGCCCGGAGCCAGCTCGTCCCCCAGATTCAACCGCTCGATTTTCTCCTCAAAGAGTTCCTGAATCCGGTCAACCTTGGCGTTATGCTTCTCCACAACGCCTTCCACCCGGTCAATGATATCCATGGAGGCTTTCAGGTCTGCGTTGCTCCATGCCTCCACGGGGACACTGTCTGCGATGCTGTCCGTGATCGCCTTGTTCGGGCGGAGAAGAGACTTCCCGGAGAGGGTATCACGCAGCTCCGCTTTCACCTTCAATCCCACCAGGAGACTCTTCAGCTTATCCCGCGCTGCCCGTCCCACCACTTCGATCTCATCGGACTTATCCTTCTCAAGACGCGCCAGTTCCTCCGCCTCTATGGCAAGGCTCCGGGAGTCCTTTTCAACCCCTTTCCGGGCAAAGACTTTTGCATCTATGACAATCCCCTCAACGCCCGGAGGAACCCTCAGAGACGTGTCTTTTACGTCTCCCGCTTTATCCCCGAAAATAGCCCGCAAGAGCTTCTCCTCGGGCGACAGCTGGGTTTCTCCCTTGGGAGTGATCTTGCCCACAAGAATGTCACTCGGATTTACCTCCGCGCCGATCCTGATAATTCCGGCACCATCCAGATCTCGCAGAGCTTCCTCCCCCACATTCGGAATATCTCTGGTTATTTCTTCCTTTCCCAGCTTGGTATCTCTTGAAACAACTTCAAATTCTTCAATGTGTATCGAGGTATAGATGTCCTCTTTCACTACCCGCTCGCTGATAAGGATCGAATCCTCAAAGTTATACCCTCCCCAGGACATGAAGGCCACCATCACGTTCTGTCCCAAGGCGAGTTCACCAAGCTCGGTAGCAGGGCCGTCGGCGATGATCTGTCCTTTGTGGACGCTTTCTCCCAGCTTCACGATGGGTTTCTGATTGTAACAGGTATTCTGGTTTGACCGCTTATACTTCACCAATTTGTAGATTTCTACTTCGGGATCATCCTTTTCATCGCCCGTTGAACGCACGACGATGCGGGAAGCGTCCACATCTTCAACGATTCCATCCCTCCGGGCAACGACCGCTACACCCGAATCCCGTGCGACCACCTGTTCGATCCCCGTACCGACGAGAGGAGCCTTGGCCCGCAAAAGGGGAACGGCTTGCCTCTGCATGTTTGAGCCCATCAATGCGCGGTTTGCATCGTCATGCTCGAGAAATGGAATCAGTGATGACGACACGCTGACCAACTGGTCCGGAGACACATCCATATATCTTACTTCCTGCACCGGAATTTTTGCCGCCTCCCCCATGATGCGGACGGCAGCCTCTTCATTCTGGAAATGCCCTTTGTCATCCAGCGGAGCGTTGGCCTGGGCGATGGGATCGTCTTTTTCATCGAGCGCGGACAAGTATTCGATTTCCTTCGTCGCCCTGGCATCTTCCACTTTTCGGTACGGTGTTTCTATGAAACCGAACTCATTAACCCTGGCATAGGTGCTCAAGGAAACGATAAGACCGATATTGGGACCCTCCGGTGTCTCAATGGGACAAATTCTGCCGTAATGGGTGGGATGCACGTCCCGGACCTCAAAACCCGCCCGTTCCCTTGTCAGTCCTCCGGGGCCCAGGGCGCTCAGGCGTCTTTTGTGAGTCACTTCGGAGAGAGGATTCGTCTGGTCCATGAACTGGGACAACTGGCTTGTCCCGAAAAACTCCTTCACGACCGCTGAAACGGGTTTGGAATTGATGAGGTCATGGGGCATCAGGGTCTCAACTTCCTGAA
>CAZEGG010000160.1:0-7853 GCA_964511755.1 uncultured Desulfobacteraceae bacterium
TGTATATGGGGGTTATGGGGACGCACACCGCCCCTATTCTCTGAATTCCGAGCCAGGCTACAATCCACTGAATGCTGTTGGGGAGGTAGATGAGCACCCTTCCTCCAGGTCCTACTCCCATATCGGTGAGAGCGGCTGCAAAACACTCGGCCAATGTCTTCAACCTGGTATAGGAATATCCTGTTCCCAGGTAGATCACGGCCGTTTTTCCTCTCTGTTGCCGGGCAACGGCATCGAAGGTAGAGAATATGGTATGGGTTTCCTTTTCTTGCATGCAATCAGACTCCAAAGTAGGCTGCCTTTATCTCGGGATTGTCCATGAGTTCCGATCCGCTTCCCTTCATGGAGAGCATGCCGTTCTCGATGATGTAGCCCCTGTCGATCATGGGCAGGACGGGTCTTGCGAACTGCTCGCTGAGAAGGACTGTAATGCCGGATCCCTCTTTGAGATCCGATATGGCTTCCACGAGCGTCTTCTGCATGATTGGACTGAGACCCAGGAGCGGTTCGTCCAGGAGAAGAAGTCGCGGCCTGACGATGAGCGCCATGCCGATGGCCAGCATCTGCTGCTCTCCCCCACTCAGGAATCCGGCCTTTCTGGATCTGAGAAGGGCCAAAGGGGGGAACAGGTCGAAAACATAGCGGATGGTTTCCCGGATCTCCGACTTTTTTCTGAGATAGCCGGCTATATTCAGGTTTTCCATAACGCCGCTTTCCGGGAAAATCGGATGTCTCTCCCGGGAAAGGACTATGCCTCTTCTTACCCGTTCGCTGGGGCTGGCGTCGGTGATGTCTTCTCCTTCAAAAACGATCTTGCCGTAAACGGTAATCCGTTCCCCTCCCTTTCTTTTCTCCTTGATGCGCATATCTATGATGAGGCCCGAAAGGGCGTTCATGAGAGTGGTCTTGCCAGCACTGTTGGATCCCACCACACCCACGATTTCTTTCTCTTCGACCCGCATGCTGAAGTCGTTCAGTGCCAGGGCGTTCTCAAAGAAAACCATCAAGTTCTTCACTTCCAGCATATCAAATCCCATCAGGCCTCCGTACCCAGATAAGCCTTCTTGACCTCTTCACTTTCCATCACTTGCTCTGCGGGGCCCTCCGCGATCTTGGTTCCGTAGTTGAGGACAAGAACCCGGTCTGCAATCCTGAACAGCTCCTTCAGCCGGTGTTCGATCATGATAATGGTCTTGCCTTCCTGTCGCAGCTTTTCGATGATGGGGACTATGCTGGCAACCTCCGCAAGGCTCAGCCCGGAGAACAGTTCGTCCAGGATCAGCAGGTCCGGCTGGAGGGCGATCGCTTTGGCCAGCTCGAGTCTCTTCAGATACCCCTGCGGCAGCACGCTGGCCACTTTGTAGGCAACAAAGGAATCTCTCTCAAAACCCACATCTTCCAGAAGGTCCAATGCCACCGCGTCCCTGTCGCCGTATTTTCCGCCGACGAGGCCTTTCACCCTCGGGGAGTATAGGGGGATGATCATATTTTTGTAGGCAGGCAGTTGATAGAAGGGCTTCACCATCTGAAAGGTCCTCGCAACCCCCAGCCGCACAATTCTGTGGGGCGGCCAGTTGGTGATGTTCCTGTCCCGGTAGAACACTTCTCCGGAAGTCGGTTTTATAAAGCCGGTGATGAGATTCACGATGGTGGTCTTGCCGGAGCCGTTCGGACCGATAATCCCCAGCAATTCACCGGGAGAGACGTCAAAACTGACGCGGTTGATCGCCTGGACACCGCCGAATGTTTTTCTGACCTGGGAAACCCGCAGCAGATGTTCGGCGTTCATTTTTCCACCTCCGCCAGTCTTTCGAATTGGAGATACTTCCTCTGAATGTAATGAAAAAGTCCTTCGGGCAGCGCAACGATAAAGACCACCAGGAAAAGGCCGTAAAATACGATTCGGAGCCCGCCTATCCCGCGCAGGAGTTCAGAAAGGGGGACCAGGATGAACGCGCCCAGCGTAGCGCCGGCAAGGCTTCCGGGTCCCCCCACGACGGCAGATGCGATGGGAAGGATCGAATAATTGAGTGCGAAAACAGGCATCCCTACGAACATGTAAACGTGGGTCATGAACGCTCCGGCAAAGGCGCCGATGGCGCTGGAGATAAAGAGTGCCTGTACCTTGTACCAGTAGATATTGATCCCGGCATTCATAACCGACCGGTCATTGTCATGAATGCCTTTCAGCACCAGGCCGAAATCTGAACTCATGAGACGCCTGAAACCGAAAAGAGCAGCCAGAAGGGCGATCATAACCAGATAGACTGCAACCCACCTGGAGGAAAAAGGCGTCAAGCCGCTCAGGCCGTCCGTTCCTCCGAAGATTTTGGTGGCCTCGATAACCCTGACCAGCATGAGGGGCACGATCAGGGTGACCATTGCAAAGTAGATCCCCCGGAGTCTCAAAACCGGCAGCAGTATGAGGGTACAGATAACTCCGCCCGAGAGGGTGGCCAGGGGAATGGCCAATAACGGAGGAATTCCCCAGTAATGATTGAGGATACCGGATGAGTATGCGCCCATTCCGAAGAAGAGGGCCTGCCCCAAAGAAACCATGCCGCTCTGGGCCAAAATATCCCAGCTTATGGCCAGGAGGGCAAAAACCGCTACCGAGAGGAGGACCGTCTGCCAGTAGACGCCCAGGACTACGGGGAGGACCAGGAATCCCACACCAGGCAGCAGCCTCGGACCGGCCAGGTACAGCATCTCCCTCCAGGAAGTGAGCGCAAAGATGTCTTGGGACCTCACCTTGATGCCGCGATCGATTCTCTCTTTCCGTTTCTCCATCTTCCTTAAACCCTACGCCCTGCGCCTTATGCCTGCCGTTATTTATATCCTCTCTTCCAGCTCTTTCTGCTTCCCGAAAAGACCGGAAGGTTTGATGATGAGAACGACGAAGATGGCCACCAGACTGACGATCATCGTCCAGTGCGAGCCAACGTAGCTGTCCGTAAATCTCTGCGCGAAACCGATAAGGAAACTGGCTACAATCAATCCGCCAGTGCTGCCCAGTCCGCCGACAATGCACACGGCCAGGGCATTCAGCAGGACGTCGTATCCTTCTCCGACGGATATGCTTCCTAGGGGAATGATAATGGTGGCCGCGATGGCGGCGAGCCCCGCACCGAAAGAGACGCTCAGGAGTCCGATCCGGTCCGAATCGATCCCGAAGGTAAGGGCGGTGCGTTCGTCCTGAGCGATTCCTCTGAAGGCAAGTCCCAGGGAAGTGTAATGGGTGAAAAGCCAGAGACAGAAGATCAGAAGGATACTGATCATGATGATGAATATTCGCTGCATGTCCACATAGGTTCCCGCAATGATGAAGCTTTTGTCCGTCAGGACGGGCAGAGTGTACTGAAAGCCGATAAATCCGAGATACCGAAACAGTTCCAGGATAGCCATGCCGATGCCGAATGTTGCAATCACTTCGGAGAGGACTTGGCCGCGGAGGCGCTGAAGGACGAATCGATACATAAGTCCGCCGAGAAGCGCTGTCAGGAAAATGGAAAGCGCAATGGAGAAAAGATAGGGGAGCCCCAGCATATTCAGGAATATCCAGGCCACATAGGCGGCCATGATATAGAAGGCGCCGTAAGCGAAATTGGCTATCCCGCTTATTCCAAAGGTGAGGTTGAAACCGATGGCCATCAGCGCCAGGATAACACTGTTGATCACGCCGTAAATGATCGTCCCGATGAGCATTAAATGGCTTCCTCCGGGTTTCGTTCAATCAGGTCCCGCCGGGCTTTCGCGTCAGTCGGCAACGATGCGCCGGGCATATCCAAGATCAAATCCGGCGCACCGTGTGGCAGGGGGAAGGGGGTTTACTTCAAGGACTTCAAGCCGGGCGGGAGTCTGATCTCTCCGGCGGCAAGGGATTGGGGATACACGATGGTCCGTCCACCGTCTTCGTTCCACTGGAACACGGCCGCTACAGCCGTTTTCGAGGGATCAAGGCCGTATACGACCTGCTGCCCTTCATCGAACTTCATCCTTCCCATGGCTCCCATGCGATCGGTCTTTTTCAGTTGGGCTACAATGGCATCCGAATTCAGGCTGCCCGCCCTTTCGATAGCCTCTGCAAGGATGTAGACGGATTCGTAAGCTGCAGCGGGACCATGGCCCGCCTCCATGGGTTTTCCCCATCTTTTCTCGTAGGCATGGTAGAAGGCCTCCGATTGGGGGACTTTTTTGGATGCGATAGCGCTGCCCAATTCAAAAATACAATTGATGGCGCCCCCGATCTTTCCATCAAAAGTCTTCCAGGCGCCGGGTCCTGCCAGCGGCGAGATGAAACCGGCCAGAAGGGCGGGCACCTGCATGGATTTCCATTCTTTGACAAGGATGCCGCTCTGAGGCATGTCGAAGATGGGGAGCAGCACCTGAGCCCCTTTGGCCCGGGCCTTCATCAGCCCGGATGAGAAATCGGAAGTGCCGGTGGGATAACTTTCGTGTCCCAAAATGGTCCACCCGGCCTTTTTGAAGTAGAGATTGGCCATCAACTCGTTCGTCTTTCTGGCCCATGCGACGTCCTGGTTCATCATGTAGACTTTGTTGAATCCGAATTGCTTATGGATGAAGGCCATGGTGCCCACGAGGTATTTAATCAGGTATTTGGCGTTGAGACAGGTTCTGAAAATATATTTGTATTTTTCGGGGTCTGCCTTGATCTTTGCCTCGGACGCAGGAGTCATGGCAATGCTGCCGAGGAGGGGAACCTTGTATTTTGCGATCATGTCCATTCCGGCCAGCAAGGCCTCGGAACGGAACGGCCCAACGAGAAGTGCAGTGGGTTTTTTCTCGAGGATGATCTTTTGTATGCCGAGAAGGGCTTCGGGCACGGGCACCCCTGGGGCGGCATCACGGATATCGGTGGATTCCACCTTGAAAGGCCTCATGACGGCGCCCACCTTCACGCCGCCCTTCGCGTTTATCTCTTCCACTGCCATCTGAACGGCCTTAAGGCATTCCTTTCCTTCCAGAAATCCGAGAGATGTGGGAACTGCCACGATTATGGGTTGAGCAGCATGGACTGCCGGGATCTGAGGCCCTGTTGACAGCCCCAAGAACGACAAGAAGATGACAAAAACCCAAGCGTATTTTTTCATACTCTGCCCTCCTTTTCAGATCGCTAAAGTGTTCTCTTAAATACGACACAACTTTAGTTTAGTCTGTGCACAGCCTCCTTGCAAGAAAAAGAATTCTCGGTTTCCTGCGGTCTTCTATGCGAGCGTTACGCCCCATCTTTTGCCTCAAGTCCCATCACGCATTCACCGATAACAGAGGTATGCCAAGAATGGGCGGCCTGTCCTGCCGGCTCCGGCGGAAGGTCGTGAAAAATCTCTCGGAGGTGTAGAATGGGACGGCGATTTGTGATCGGAGTGTTGTGGTCGGCCGCAATCTACTTTGGAGCATGTCTTTTTGTCGGTGTGGTTGCCTGTATTATTGCCGGGGCATATGATCCTGCCCACGCAACGGTAGCCGGGATACGGGCCGGCGCTCTTTCGGTAGCTTCGATGCGGATTTACCTCATCTTTTGTGCCCTTTTTGTGGGGACGGCCGGGACCATGCTCGGCTTCCTTCCCGGCGGCAGGACAAGTGCGAGAGCCGTTCCTTCCAGATATAACTCCTGACACGCCTTCCGGGCAGTTATTTTGGGCGCTTGGTCGAACTGAATGAGTATCTGGAATTGCTGGGCGACGTGGTGACGGGCTTTTTCGAGTGCGCGGGGGATTTCCGACCGTACAACTTCTGAGGGCTGTGTAAAGATGCCATCCGCCGCGTTGCTACGACCGGATTGCGTATTTTCTGTTCTTTTTCTCCAGGAAGCCTTCCCGCTGAAGGTCGGCGAGTATGGTTTCGAGGCGGGCATCCGGGACGCTCTCCCGCAGTTCCCTGAACGTATGTGATTGCTCCAGGAGTGCTTTCAGTATCCTGCCCCGGATCTGCCGGTCCGAGCCCTCGAACCGGGACTGTCTTGCATAGTGCCTGCTCCGCGTGTTCAGGGCGCGGTCTTCCTTTCCCAGCATTGCCCCGTAATCCATCAAGGCGTCAAACCATCGGCGAGGATTTTCGGTATCGAGGGTTTCTTCAATGAGTGGGAAAAGCGCTGCATCGTCCACAGCATTTTTTCCTTCAAAAAAGAAGTGAATATAGACCCGGCGTATGTTCGTATCGAGCACCGGCGCGGGCCTGTTGTACGCGAAAACGAGAATGGCGTTTGCTGTATAGAAGCCGACTCCGGGGAGCTGCCGCAGGCCGTCATAGGTGGCGGGCACCCTGCCCGAAAAATCCGAAACGATTCTTTCCGCGGAACGTTGGAGAAAGAGGGCGCGCCTGTTGTACCCGAGGCCTGACCATACCCTGAGGACAGCGGCGGAGGATGCATGCGCGAGCCCTTTCAGGGTAGGAAACGCTTCGAGAAAGAGCCCGTATTTGGGCAGAACCCGGTCAACCTGCGTCTGCTGGAGCATGAACTCGGAGACGAGGATGTGGTAGGGATCACTGGTTTTTCGCCAGGGCAGATCACGCTTGTGGTTGCGGTAGTACGCGTATATGGTGCCTCGGAATGTTTCCATGCAATCATTCTATATCGAACTCCCCCTTCAGGATTTCGGCAGCCGTCACGATATCCTTCTTTATGAGGCCCGTTGACCGCTCGATCTCATTCCGGACATCCCTGATGTCCAGTTCATAAATTTTCTCTACGCCATAGGGGCCGATCCGGGCGGGTACGCCGAAAGCGAGGGAATCAAGGGCCTCTTCTTCCTTGAGGAGGCCGTACTCTTTTTCCAGGATCGCGACCACCGGCTGGACTTCGGACTCGCCCGAGATGATGGCACGCAACATATCGCAGGCAGCCCGGGCGGGCCCGGCAGAGGCGCTCTGGCCCGTCTCATTGACAAAGTGGGTCCCGCCTTTTTTCGCGTTTTCCATGACTTCCTTTATCTTCGCCTCGTCAATTCCTTCGACCTTCATAATATGTTCAAGCGGAACCCCGCTTACCGAGAAGAAATGCGGGCTTGCCACCATTGAGTCTCCGTGTTCGCCGAAGACAATCCCCCGCATATCGCTACCCGAAATACCCAGCACCCGGGAGATAGCATAACAGATCCTCCGGGAATCCAGGTTCCCCGCCTGTCCCATAATGTGGGATCTTGGAAAGCCCGTCGCCTTGTATCCGACCCAGGTCATGGCCGTGACCGGGTTCCCCATGTAGATGATAAGGGGAAAATCGTTGGCTGAACAGCCTTCATACAGCCTTCGAATAGCGAGTGATGTATGGGCAATGACTTTCGTATTGACCGCCAGGAGGTCGCTTCGCGTCTGTCCTTCTTTTCTCGGAACGCCTACGCCGACAAAAATCACATCCAGCCCGGCCATATCATCTATTTTGTTGGTGCCCAGGAGGCGAGGCCTGCGGATTGCGTTGGCCTTCAGATCTTCGACCCATGCCCCGGCCCTGTTGGGATAGCTTTCCCGGGGGCGTCCGTAAAAGACGATCTCTTTTCCCAGGCCCTGGTCGACCAGTGAAAGGACCACGTCCCGCGAAACATTCCCGAATCCCCAGACCCCGACCTTGCTTCTGTCCTTTACCCGTTCTATGTATCTGCATTCAGTGAGTGGTGTATACATTTTCTCCTCGCTTTGCTATTTTCTGTTGTCCGGCAACTCGTAAGTGCATCCCACCAAGCCGCAATACTGGCCCACGTATTCTGCTTTCGGCCGGTACAATGCGGGTTTTTCCTGGGCCTCGCCGAACTTCTCCTCAATGATATGGGCGCACCATCCTGCGACCCGGGAAATCGCGAAAAGAGGGGTCATAAGATCTCTGGGAATCCCCATCATGT
>CAZEGG010000161.1:0-7824 GCA_964511755.1 uncultured Desulfobacteraceae bacterium
GAAAGCTGAACTCCTCTTACGACAGACTTTGGTGTGTACCTGCCGATGAGCGTAACGGCCCCTGTGGCCCCAATCAGGAGCAGCAGCAATCCCATAAGGATCCCGGAAGCCAGGATTTCGGAAGGACTTATGGCAGTTGCCACGGCATAGGCGCCGATCACCTTCATGGGTTGAACTGGCACGGTGACGCCATAATAGATGCCGGAGACAACATAAAAGAGTCCTATTGAAATAAATAGCCCCAGGGGATCTAAACCATTGACCAGGATCATGCCGATAGCCAATGGAAGAAGGGTTCCCAAGTCCCCCAGCGAACCCGCGACCTCCAGCCGGTCAAAGCGATAGCTCATCTTCATCCCTTCACTTCGCGATGCGTCCCTGCCGGCATTCGGAAAGCCAACTTTGCCCTGACTGTTCATATGACTTTCCACTTTCGCGCAACAAACAGACTCCCAGTGCCAATTCAAGGCGGTTGCCTGGTGGAGAGAGTATGTGTTTTGCTTTTCATCCCACCAAGTCTTCCAGCAGCGAGCGATTCACGATCTCCACCTCTTGGCCGGAAAAACGAACCAGCCCCTCGTTTTCAAGTTCCTTTGCCGAACGATAGAATGTCTCATGGGTCATACCGAGAAGGGTTGCAATGGACTTTCTATGTGCCGGAAGAGTGACGGATGCACCCCCCTGCATTTCCGCAAGGAGAAGAATGTAGCTCACAATGCGCGCCCTGGGTGTCTTTAGAGAAAGTTCTTCGATTTGTTGATGAAGATGAATGATCTTAAGAGAAAGGGCATGGAACCATGCGGCAATGAATTGGGGGTCTTTCTGTATCAGTTCCAGAAATTCATGCCTTCGGATCAAAGCCACCGTGCTGTCCTTCAGCGCTTCCGCGTAGCAGTGATACACATCCGAGAAAAGGCTTGCCTCAGCCAGGAGACCGCCTTCGCCGGCAATCTCCAGGGAAATCTCTTTCCCTTGGGGAGACACTCTGTAGAGACGAACCGCGCCTTGCAGAACCACAAAAAAGCCCCGTGTTGCATCCCCCGGTGAAAAAAGGAGAGATCCTTTTTTGAGGGTGATCTGCTCCGAGATGCCTTCCAAGCGAATGATATGCTCTCCGGGAAGATTAGAAAACAAAGGAAAATTTTCCAGCATACAACATCCCTTCTACGACCCTTTTTGCATCCCTCAATGAAAATCAGGCTTAAAACCTTCAGCGCGTATGATCTTAATCATACACGCCTTTGGCATTTCGTTCTACCCTGAATCCACGAAATCGCTATCAGAGATTAGGACAAATGGCCGTTCACTGGGACGTCTTCAGGGGGCTGCTCGGGCTGAGGGCATTGACCGCATTGATCAAAGGGTTGACCTGCTATATGTCGTGCTCAGAGACGCAGCCTTGTCGGTATTTACCTTTTGACATCATGGAGAGACTTCATGAATCGAGACAGATCAGAAAAACTGAGCAATTCAAAGGCGAGTGTATTCCATTCAGGCTCCAGAACAGGAGGCAAAGGCGGCATCCCCGATCGGTTTTTCAAAACTGCTGTTTTCAGTGTTTCGTTCTTACTCGCTCTAGCCGCTTTTGCCAATGCAGAGCCCGGAATGGAGACACGGCAAGACCTCGATTACCGGTCGCTTTCGCTTGAAGAATGCGTTTCTCTTGCCCGCCGCCACAACCCCCAACTTGGAGGAGCTGTCGAAAAAATTCGTGAGCTTACGGCGGAATACCATGCGGCCAAATCACAATTCCTTCCCCAGCTTTTCTCCTCAGTCTATTATCAACGACTGGACCCGGATCGTTTGCCTCCGGGCGGATCGACCGCCCCGCCGAGCATGGACTTCAACAGAGAAGAGGCATTTGCCGGCATTACCGGCAAGCAACTTCTGTTCGATGGCGGCCGGACGGATTACAGCACAAAAGCCGCGAAAATCGGCCTGGAGGCTCAAAGGAAAGAAGTCCTCAGGACCGGAGACCAGGTGATGTTCGATGTGACTCAGGCTTTTTATCGCCTGATTGAGGCCAAACAGAACCTCAAGGTGGCGGAGGATGCTTTGAAAGAGCGAAAGGACTTTGCTGCCGTGACCGAAGGCTTTTTCAAGGCCGGCAAGGCGACCAAACTCGATTTTTTCAGGGCCAATGCCCAGGTTTCTAATGCAGGGCAGACGAAAATCGAAGCAGAGAACGCCAAACGGCTTGCGCGGGAAATTTTGACAAAAACCATAGGCCTGAGCGGGCAGATCAAAGTGGATATCCGGGGTCGGCTTTCCAAAGAATACGCCTCCACGCCCGATGTGGAGACCCTGTGGGGAGAAGCGGTTAGAAATAACCCTGAGATCAAACGACTGAATTTAGAAATAGAGCAAGCCAGAACCTTGGTTAAGGTCGCAAAGAGAGACTATTATCCGGAAGTGAATCTACAGGGAGATATTGGAGCGCGCCATCAGGATACGGCCGGGACCAGGGGTGAGTGGCTTGTGGGCCTATTCTTAAAGATCCCGCTTTTCGAAGGCGGATTAAGAAGAGCACGGGTTGCGGCGGCCGATTCCAGGCATCTTCAATCGCTTGACAGAAAGCGCGACAGGCTGAACGACCTGAACATAGACCTTACCAGGGCCTGGCAGGACCTCAAGAATGCACGGAACGGCATAATAAACACCCGTCAGACGCTTGCCGCAGACAAAGAGGCATACACAAGTGCCCAGTCCCTTTATCGAAACGGCAAAGCCATCGGTCTGGACGTGCTTCAAGCTGAGGTTGATCTCACCGTTTCTCGATTCAATCTTGTGAGGTATAAGACAGCATTTGAGATTGCCAAGGCACGGGTCAGGCAAATCGTGGCCTCGCCTATATTTGAGCAGTCCGGAAAAAGCGAGAATGGAGGCCGTGCAAAATGAAACTGCCAGGCAAAAGAAAAATCGTAGGTATCGTAATCGTTGCACTGATCGCGGTTTTCGCGTGCTACAGGATTTTCTTGCACCGCCAAGTGGTGGCGGTGGCCATCGTTCAAAAGATGACCCTTCGGGACATAGTGCAGGGGCCGGGCACCGTTCAATCCAAGGTGCCGGTCACGGTGAGTGCAAAAATTACTGGCATTCTGGAGAAGCTTTATGCGGACCAGGGAGACAAGGTCAAAAAAGGCCAACTTCTGGCTGAACTCGACTCCGCCGAGCAATTGGCCCGTGAAGCCGCAACAAGTGCGGCGCAAGTGCGCGCCTCGCGAGACCTGGCCAGCGCGAAAGCCGATCTTGCAAAGGCGCAGGCCACTCTCGTGCTGGCCAAAAGCAACTATCGAAGGGACCGGGAAGTCTATAAACAGGGGTACATCTCACCGGCTGCCTTTGACGTGACCAAAGCCGCCCTCCATGTGGCTCAAAGCGATGTTTCAGCCAAAGAGGCCTCGATAAAAGCATTAGAGGCGTCGGTGAGCCAGGCAAAGTCCAACACTCTCACAGCCCGGGTGCTCCTGGGGTATACGCGCATTCATGCGCCCATGGACGGCATCATCACCGTCCGGAGGTCGGAGATCGGCGATACTATTTCTCCGGGGACTCCCATCTTTCAAATGGTCGGGTATCCGATATGGTCGGCTTCCTGGATAGACGAAACGAAGCTGGGGTTGCTGCATGTGGGCCAGAAAGCGTTGATAAAACTGCGCTCCGGGCAGACATATCACGGCGAGGTTGCGCGTCTGAACCAAGTGGCGGACACCGTGACCCGTGAGCTTGAAGTGGACGTGAAATTCGACAGTCTTCCCGAACCCCTTTGCATCGGGGAAGAGACCGATGTGAATATCGATGTTGGACGCCAAACGGGCCTCGCCGTCCCGCTCTCCGCGATAGTGACCCGTGACGGACATCGCGGGGTGATTATTGTCTCCGGCGGGCGGACCCGCTTCAGGCCTGTCGTGCCCGGTCTCCATGACGGGCAGCATGCACTGGTGTTCAAGGGTTTGAAGGAAGGCAACATGGTGGTTGCCCATCCTTCCGGAATCCGGCCGGGCAAAAAGGTGGTGGGCAAAATCATACGATCCGAAAAAGAAAAAGGAGCGCTGTGATGGGCGACAAACGTTCCATTACAGGACAACGGTTATGAAGAAACCCGGGGAGGAGATCGTATGAATTTGGCCATTTATGACCTGAAGCAGCATAAAGGCAGGTTCATTGCCACGGTCTTGGGCGTCGGGTTGCTCTTTACCATCGTCCTTGCAATGAACGGAATCTACCGGGGCATCATTTACGAGGCGACGGCCCTGATCAAGGTAACCGGTCCGGATCTCTGGGCTGTCCAGAGGGATCGGGGCGGACCTTTCAACGAACAATCGACTTTACCCGAATTTTACCAGTTCAGCGTCAAAGCGATCCCCGGCGTCGAAAAGGCCAGCCCGTTCATCTACTATACCGTGGAGAGGCCCGTGCACGGAAAGAGCAGGCATTTCAGCATCGTGGGCTACGATGTTTTCGGAGGGCTTGGGGGGCCGAAAAAGATCGTCGCTGGAAGAGGAATCGACCAGGCGCACTATGAGATGGTGGCGCACGTCAAGCTCGGCGTGCATGTGGGGGACCGGATTTCTCTCGGCCTTCACACCTATACCGTGGTCGGCCTGACAAAAGACGCAGTGGACACCAACGGCGATCCCATCGTCTACCTCTCTCTTCACGACGCCCAGGAAGTGCTCTATCAAAAAGACAACGAAGAAGTTCGCGATGCGCGAGAAAGACTGCTTCGGACTCTTTCCGCTCAGACCTATTTATCCCCTAATCAAGCTGAAAGACTGCTCGCCCCTTTGCGACCCGACACCCATATCATAAACGCCGTGCTGGTCAAGCTGCAACCGGGGGCAAGCCGTGAAAGGACAGCCCGGATGATTGAAAAATGGCTTTACCTCAACGCTTACAGCTCGAAAAAAGAAGTCGGTCTTGTGCTGAAAGGCCGGCTTGCCAGCATGACAAAGCAGCTTTTCCTCTTCAGGGTCCTACTTCTGATCATCTCCGTGGTGATCATCTCGCTCGTGATTTATACTTTTACCATGGAAAAAATCCGAAGCATCGCCGTTCTGAAGCTCATCGGGGCGCCCGACCGGGAAATCGTCCGGCTGGTCATGGAACAATCCCTGCTACTCACCGTCAGCGCATTCCTGTTCGGACTGTTTGTGATAAGCAACACATACTCGAAGTTTCCGAGGCTCATCCTCCTGCTCCCCGGAGATGAAGTCATCACGTTCCTGATAGTTGTGGCAGGCGCCATCCTGGCAAGCCTTCTTGGAATCCGGCATGCGCTCAAGACCCAGCCTTCGCTTGCCTTGGGAGAGCAATGAAAGGGAAGAATATGGAAATTCTGAGGACGAACGGTCTGTCAAAGGTTTTCGGCTCCGGGCATCTGGAAGTTCACGCTCTGCAGAACATCGATCTATCGGTTTCACAGGGCGAGTTGGTGGCTCTCTTGGGTCCCAGCGGCTCCGGCAAAACGACCCTACTGTTGTGTATCAGCCTGATTCTGGAGCCCACTAGCGGTCAAATCGTCTTTGAGGGGCAAACCATATTTCAAAAGAACGGCTGGAGGACCGGAGTGGACATGCGCCGTCTTCGGCGGGAGAAAATAGGGTTCATTTTTCAATCCCATAACCTGATCCCTTTTCTCACGGCCAGGCAGAATGTGCTGCTCTCCCTGAACCTTGTGGGAATCAAAGGCGCGAAAGCTGAAAGCCGCGTGAGGGAACTTTTGGCGTACATGGAGATTGAGGAGCGCGCCGATTATCTGCCGGCGCTCCTTTCAGGCGGGGAGCAGCAGCGCGTGGCCATTGCCCGGGCCCTGGCCAATAATGCCAGACTTATCCTGGCTGACGAGCCGACGGCCTCTCTGGATACGACCCGAGGTATGAAAGTGATGGAACTTCTAGGAGAGATCGCCCGGGAAAACCGATCGGCCGTAATCGTGGTAACACACGATGAGCGCATGATAAAAGGGTTTGATCATGTATACCATCTGAAGGATGGGGGTCTCGAACAGCACGATGGGGGCGAAGCAAACTGAGCCGGCAGGGATGGATCGATGGAATCAACTGAATGTTGAAAAATAATTGCTTTTTGAAGTAAGCTATTCCAATCGTTGCCTGCAAAGGAAAAGGCTAATGGACGATACACGATCGACACTGACCTCATCCGAGGCACAAGCCTACTATGACAGGTTTGGCAAGAAGCAGGATACCCACAGGGTTTCTACGTAGATCCTGCACTGGAAGATCTGATTATCCATGCCGACTTCCAGAATGCGCAGAAGGTCTTTGAGTTCGGATGTGGTACCGGAAAATTTGGCCAACTCCTTTTGGGGTCCCATCAGAGGTGCTTGTTTTAACCAAAGAGCATGCCCATTTGAGTGACATAAGATAGGGAGCTATTGCCAATTCAAAAAGTTAAACGAGAGGACGCTATAATGATCAGAAGACTTATGATCGTTCTAATTTGCTTCCTCCTATGTGACCGGCCTGGTCATGAAAAAAGCTTTCGTACAACGGGAGGATAAACGACAGAGAGAAAGGCGAGGCTCCCGTATAATTTTGGTATGGAGTCCTTTATCGAGGATTTTGAAACAGCATGAATGATACCAAACGAGGCTGCAGTTCCTCTCCGGTTGAACGGACGGCGCACGTGCTCCATGGCCGGAAACTCGAATATTTCACCATCGGTTGGAACCTAGTGGAGGCCGGTGTTGCCATTGCTGCCGGATGGGTCGCAAACAGCGTTGCATTGATAGGATTCGGGGTAGATTCTGTCATTGAAAGTGCTTCCGGGTCGGTGCTTCTATGGCGACTGGCCGTTCCTGCGCAAGACGAGAGACGTGAGCGGACCGCTCTCAAACTCGTGGGGCTTAGCCTTCTTCTCCTCGCAGCATACATCGGTTTCGATGCCATCAAATCTCCCCTTGCCCTCGAACCGCCTCACGCCAGTCTGCCAGGTATCATCCTGTCCGTAGCCTCGCTCGTCATTATGCCTATACTCGCCCGTGCAAAGCGTCGGTTAGCAGTCGACCTGGAAAGCCGGGCGATGGAAGCAGACTCTCACCAGACCGATTTCTGCGCGTATCTTTCAGCCATCCTGCTTACCGGCTTGGCTCTTAATGCACTTTTCGGCTGGTGGTGGGCCGATCCTGCTGCAGCGCTGATTATGGTCCCTATCATCGCCAGAGAGGGTTTTGCGGGTTTGCGTGGCGAGGACTGCGATGAATGTGATTGAGCAGGGGCTGATTCACATATTAGCCGGAAAAATAGAACCATTTGATCAATACCCTGTCCGGCGATTCGCTTTTTAGGTTTTCGATACGACCGAAAGACACAGCCTTTTTATTCCAGGTTGATGGAAAACAACTGAATGCGTCAAGCTTTTCATAATCGGCCTGGAAAGAAGAATCTCAGGCCGTTTCCTATCTTGTCACCCTTGGTCGGTGTGATCAGTGCTTTCTTTTAAAGAGACATGATGCCCACATCTTCTTTGCATCGGGATCATGACAGAATGAACACTGCTCGACTTTCAAGCTCTCCTTATATTTCCTATTCAAGAAATCGGTAAACTCCTGATCAAAGTCGGCGGAGGATGCGCCGAAGCTCTCAAAAAGGTATTTCTCCATAATAATACTCCCTCCTTTCTCATAATAATTTAGGTTGGATTGATCAGAAGTCAACTGCCGGACTACCTCCCTGCAAAACGTGATGAAAGAGATCATCACCCAATTGACTCTCTCTGATTAAACGCCCATTTCACACCTTTCTAAACCTGAGTTCGACAGTAATAGGCAAATACGGCTGATGTTGAGTGTGTAACCCTGTG
>CAZEGG010000162.1:0-7820 GCA_964511755.1 uncultured Desulfobacteraceae bacterium
TTCTGATGAAGTCGTGGTACCTGGCCGGCCCGAGCGGTGCGCCGCAGCTCCGGCAGTATTCAAGTTCAAGATGGTTGAGGATCGTGCCGCAAAGGGTGAGTACCCGCTCGTTGCCTCGGTCTTCCATCTTCATGGCCCCGGTCGGGCAGTTGGCGGCACAGGCGCCGCACAGGATGCACCTTTCCGCGGCAACACGGAAATCCGTATGGCCGGGCTCGTCAAACGCAAGATATCCCATCTGGAGCGCATCGACCCCCATCTTGTTCCGACAGATATCAACGCACGTGCCGCAGCGAACGCAGACATCGCATCGCAGGCACCTGCGGGCTTCTTCTCTTGCGCCCTTTTCAGAAAGTCCCAGCTCCACCTGCTGGAAGGTGACACGTCTCCGGTCATTTCCGAGCATCTGCATTCTCGGCCTGTTCAACTTCATTTTTGATGTGGCGGGTACTTCAAGGGAATCAAGGCGCTGCCGCCGAACCGGAACGGGCGGCATTCTTGGTTGAGGAATTCCCTTCAAATAGCGATCTATTGCTTCTGCTGCCCGCTTTCCGCCGCCTATGGCCTCCACCACGGTTGCCGGACCTGAAACCACGTCGCCCGCAGCAAAAAAGCCTTCTACAGAGGTCTCCATACTCGCCTGGTCCACGGCAATGGTATTCCGCCGGGACCATTCCAGGTCGGTCATGGGAGCAAAACCGGACTTGTCGACGGTCTGGCCGATGGCCGGGACGACCGCATCCACATCGATCGAAAAATCACTCCCTTCGACAGGGACGGGGCGTCTTCTGCCGCTCTCGTCTTCCGGTCCCAGTTCCGTCCTGAGGCAGCGAAGACCTGTTACCTTCCCATCCGCACCCTCAATTTCGATGGGGACGGTGAGGAAGTCGAACCTGATTGCTTCTTCTTCAGCCTGTTCGATCTCTTCAGGATTGGCAGGCATGTCGGCCCGGCTTCGACGGTAGACAATCGTTACCTCTTCGCATCCGAGACGGATGCAGGTTCGGGCGGCATCCATGGCCACGTTCCCTCCGCCGATGACTGCGACCCTTTTTCCGGGCATATGGTGCTCGCCGAGGGCCACCTTCTTCAGAAATTCAATTGCATCTATCACCTGGGGGAAGTCATCTTCACCGGGCACGCGCATTTTGAACGACGCCTGTGCACCGATGGCGATGAAAAAAGCCTCGAATCCCTCCTTTTTCAACTGGTCAAGAGTAACGTCCTTTCCAAAACGGATATTGTAATGGAATGTCACCCCCAGATCCTCTATCATGGCCACTTCCCGGTCGATGACTTCCCGGGGGAGACGGTATCTTGGAATTCCCACCATCATCATCCCGCCGGCCATGGGAAGAGATTCGAGGACCGTGACTTGATATCCGTCCAGTGCAAGGTAATACGCTGCAGTCAACCCGGCTGGACCGGCACCGATAATGCAGACTTTTCTGCCGTTGTCGGGCGCCTTTTGCGGGTTTGCGTATTTTCCCACAGACATGGCTCTCTCGGCGGCGAATGCTTTCAGGTCTTTTATTGCTATCGGCTTGTCAATGCGGCCCCGCACGCACATGAATTCGCAGGGGTGTGTACACACCAGCCCGCAGACCCAGGGGAAAGGGTTGTCTTTGCGGATCAAAGAAATGGCCTCATCGTCCCTGCCTTGCCCGATGAGAGTGACGTATCCTGAAACATCGATACCGGAGGGACAGGCCATCTGGCATGGCGCAGGACTCAGTTCGATACAGTCGCCCAGCGGGCAATTTCGGGTGTGCAGGTGACTCAGAAAGACTTCCCTGTGTGCCTGGAGCTCTGAAATGAGTCTTTTCCCCAGAGCCGCACATTCCTCGTTTTCTCCCTCGAATAGCAGCCTTTTTGCGAGGGCCTGCATGGTGGGGAAATGCTCCGGGCCGCCGCGCCCGGAACCCACATCGGTCATGAGCCGCAGAATATCCTTGGCCCATTGCCTGCAACGGGCAACGGTTATTCGTCCATCGGCCAGGACAGCCGAGAGTCCTCGTACATTATTCGCAACCGGGCAGGTGCCTTTTTCCATTATTACTCCAGAGAGGCCATGGCCCTGGCGTACCGTTCCCTTCGGATGGGTTGGATTTCATCGGTTTTTCCGAAATGGAGACAATGGGTTGTGCAGACCGTTGCACAGGCGGGTTTGAGACCTTCGTCAATCCGGTCCTTGCAGTAGTCACATTTGACCACTTTCCCGATGTCGGAATTCCACTGGGGAGCTCCCCAGGGACAGGCCGACATGCAGGTCTTGCAGCCGACGCAGAGATCATGGTCCACAAATACGATGCCGTCCTTTGCCCTTTTCTGCATGGCTCCGGTGGGACATGCCGCTACGCACCACGGGTCTTCACAGTGGAAACAGGGCATGAAAATATAGGCCGCCTTGGGTACCTTGTCAACCATCCTCGGCCCGATGGTCACTACCTGGCAGACCTTCGGTCCCACGGGCAGATCCTTATTGCTCTTGCAGACTACTTCACAGCTGTGACAGCCGATACAGTTTTTAACATCCTGAAACAGGTAATACTCGCTCATCATTTTCCTCCTGGGCAGCAGATTGCCTGCTTATGCAGGTCTTACGCTCACAAATGTGTGGTGGAGAGCAGGACTTCCCCCGATCATATCGGAGACATTTTCCTGGAGCAGTGCGTCGGAGACCCCTCTATTAAAGGATCGGGCTGCCATTTCGGCCCGATGCCCGAATCCATGGAGCATGAAGGCGGCTTCCGGATGAATGAGGTCCGTCACGCAGGCGCGTATGGTCCCGGAACCCTGTTTCGAAGCGACTTCCACCAAGCTTCCGTCCGTTATCCCCAGGTCCGCAGCACGCCGGGCATTGATCCATAATTTATTCTCCGGAACGATCTCGTGGAGATAAGGGTTGTTTTGAGTCGATACATGAGTGTGCAGTGCGCATCGTCCTACCACGAGCCTGAACTCGTCGTCGGGCGGGGAGGCAACTTTTTCATATGCGGGGAATGATTCAAAGCCGGCATCTTCCAGCAGAGAGGAGACGAATTCAATCTTGCCCGATGGAGTCTTGAACTTAATGCCGTCGTCCCGGTCCCAGAAAATCTGCTTCTTTCCGTAAGCGACAAACCCCTTCTTCTCGAAGTCCTCCATGGTGAACCCGGTTCCTTCCAGCTGCCACTTGACCAGTTCTTCCATGGTGTCGTACGGGAAATACCGCTCCACGCCGAGGCGTTCTGCGAGCTGCTTCAAGATAATGGGACCCGGCCGGGTGTCGTACCGGGGAGTGACCGCCTGTTTTCTCAGGAATATCTGAGGCTTGAGGCCGTTTACCTGCCGGGGACAGTCGGTGCGCTCGAGGTATATGGACTCGGGCAGAATCACGTCCGAATACCACGCGATGTCACTGTAATTGATCTCAAGTGAGACGATCAGGTCCAGCTTGTCGAGCGCCTTCCGCGTCTGGGTTGTATCAGGAATGGACATCAACGGATCGAACCGGTATGCCAACAGCGCCTTCAGGGGGTAGGGGTCCTCCTCGAGAATGGCCTTGGGAAGCATCTGTCCGACCCCGTGATTCGGATCTGGCAATGGAAAATCAACCGTTCCAACTTTGTCGAATCGAGGCATTTCTATCTTGGGGAAGTCCTGCTCGGTGAGCTTTCTGAGGGCCTTGCCTCCCATTTCACCGGGCCCCTTTTTGAAGAAAAAGCCACCCTTCGCCTCCACGCTGCCCATCAGGGAATTGAGGATCATGATGGATCGCCGGAGGTAGATTTCCTGCACCTGGTTGGCTCCGCGATATCCGAAGTGGAAGATGACGTGCGGCTTCTCCCTGCTTATTTCCCGGGCAAAGGTCACGATTTCGTCCGCCGGGATGCCGGTCTCTTCTTCCGCCCACTCGGGGGTGTACGGCAGAACAAATGCCTGGAGTTCCTGGAATCCTTTTACCCAGCGGTCCACGTATTTCTTGTCGTAGAGGCGTTCCCTGAGGATAACGTGCATCAAGGCGTAATTGAGCGCCAGGTCCGTGTCCGGCCGTATCATCCAGTAGCGATGGGCCTTTGTTGCGGTTACGGTTACCCTGGGGTCGATATAGGTGAGTTTCGCGCCTTTCTCGATGGCCGACATCATGTTATTGACCGGTTTGACCTCGATGGACTCCAGGATATTGTGCCCGTACATGACGATATGCTTGGCGTTTCCCAGGTCCGCACCCATCTGGGCATCGGTGTATCCGAAAAGGGAACGGCATGCAGTGTTGACCGATCCCTTGCATATGGCGTCATGGGTGAAATGGTTGGGCGATCCGATTGCCTTGAGAAACGTCTTGCTGACATGGGTGCTCAGCTGGGTGCGCTCTCCCAGGGCCACGCTGTGCCCGCCATGTTTTTCGATAATCTCTTTCAGTTTGTCCGCCGTATAATCCAGGGCCTCATCCCAGGAAGCATGTTTCCACTTGGCGGAACCCCGGGGGCCGGTCCTGATCATGGGAGACTGGACCCGCTCATGGTCTTTCAGGAGGGCAATCCCGGCAGAGCCCCGTGCGCAAAGACTCCCCTCGATTCCAGCCACATGGGGATTTCCTTCGATCCATTTGACATCATCGTTTTCAACGACGCATCTGATGGGACAGCGGATGGAACACATGAAACAGATAGAGTACACTTCCTTCTGCATAATCATCACTCCTTCCTAAATTCAAGGGAGGTATCTCCTTAGAGTTCTTTTTAAAATCTAGCGGCGTTGACGTCAAGGAAAATCCCTGAGCCTGTGTCTGTTCACTGGAGGCTTTACCTTCAAAATCACACATCACAGGTGTTTTGGTGCGAATCCACCCGCCAAATTTCATTGCTCACCGGGAAGCCTGATCTTGAGGGCAGCTCAGAGATCAGAGGCTATGCCGTGATATTCCGGAGAAGAATCCAGAAGGCTTTGCTGGCTTCTGAATTCTCTGAATCGTCCTCTGTTGGTGGATGTCGCCTCTTCCAAGGGTAGTCCAAAGCCGGACCCTGCGGACTTGGATCTTTGCTCTTACCCCTTGACAACTGCAACAAAACTCAATATATTACCAATGACGAATATATAAGGGGGCTCAAAAGAGGCGAGCAGAATGCCCGGGTATGAAGGAATCGTGACGGAAATGAAAGAGGGTGGAAAGGTCGAAGTGCTTATCCAGCCGGGGAGTGCCGGTATTCCCGGCGCATCGATGGAAGTGAACAACAAGGTCTGTCACTGCACTACCGACGGGTCGTCCATAAGAATCGATGTAGAGAACAAAGTGGGGGCCGGAGTTGGAGACTGGGTCCTGGTCAACAGGGAAACAAGGGCGCTGATAAGAAATGCCGCCGCGCTTCTGGGCATTCCTTTCCTGGGTGGGGCCTTGGGTTTGTTTCTTGGCCTGATGCTTTCCACCGGTCTGTCGCTGGGGGCGACAATCTGGATTATCTTCGTGGCAGGGGGACTCCTCATAGGGGTAGTTGCGGGTGTGTCGGTCTACAAGCGGGTCTCACCCGGCAGTCGGCCTTTTATAGATCGCGTTATCAGGACCCGAAGTGAAATAGCTTCGATGCCTCAAGGAGAACGCTGCACCGTCAGAAAATCCGACGGTACGTGCGACGCCTGCGCGATGTTTTCCTGTTGAGGCAATTCACGCTTGCGGTGACTGTTCGGCGGCGTCGCTTCCAGTTACAGCCTGAGACGGCAGAGGGTGGGTTATATTACCTTCCCGGAATATTTGAGGGCATAGCATGAAAGAGTTCATAAAAGTGGTAAAGGCCCTTTCTGATCCCAACAGGGTCAAGATCGTCAAGATGCTCCAGCACAAAAGCCTTTGCGTGTGCGAGATGCGGGCGGCCCTCGGGGTGGCTCAGCCGACCGTGTCCAAGCATCTGAAGATCCTTGAAGAGGCCGGTTTAGTAACATATGAAAAAGACGGACTCTGGGTTAATTATCGCCTCACCGATGGGAGCAGCAGCCCGTATGTGGCAAGCCTGCTGGGAAATCTGCGGCACTGGCTGGAAGACGAGCCCGAGGTGATACGCTTGAAAAAGGAACTGCCGATGATCAATCGGGAAGACATCTGCCGCAGATAGCTTTCCGGCCGCTGCGCCTTGTCGAAGCCCCGGAAACGGGAAAGGCGCACGGTAAAAAGACGAGATTCACCGCAAGACGCAAAGAAAAGGCAGTTGACTCTGCGTTGTCTGCGTCTCGAGCGAAGCGGGCGGTGAAGACGAATGAAGGCATAAAGGAAATGGAGATGGCTGAATCCCGAACACGAGGACAAGCCGAGAGGCACACTGAGAGCGCTGTTCATGCAGACGCGCATGTGCATACGGGTGCTGATCATCATGACTATGCGAATATCAGCGACACGAGCGCGGCCAGACTCCTCATATCGCTGGCGCTTAATCTGATTATTCCTGTGGCGCAGGTCATCGGCGGTCTCTATGCGAACAGTATGGCGCTTTTGTCTGATGCGGCCCACAATTTCACCGACTTTGCGGCCATCCTGATCGCTTATTTCGCCCACTTGGTCGGCAGGAAAGGAGCATCGGTCCGCAATACCTTCGGATACCGCCGGATCGAAGTCATGGCGGCTGTTATCAATGTGGTCATCTTGCTGGGCGCCTGTGTGTTCATCGTGTATGAGGCCATAGAGCGGTTCCAGCATCCCCACGGCGTGCTTGCCAAGGTCGTTATCTGGCTGGCGCTGGTGGGGATAGTGGGAAACGGATTTTCAGCGTTTCTGCTTCACCGGGGTTCAAAACACAACCTGAACATGCGTGGCGCATTCCTCCATATGATCGGGGATTTTCTCGCCTCTGTGGGGGTACTCGCGAGCGGAGTCATCTTTCTTTTCAAGCCCACGTGGTACTGGATGGACCCTTTGCTCTCTCTCATCATCGTCATTTTTATTTCGAAGAACTGCTGGTCCATACTCATGGAGGCCGGGGGGATTCTCATGAATGCCACTCCCCGGGGAATGGATATCCAGAACATCAGGAATTTCCTGCAATGCATCCCCGGAGTGTGCGGGGCACACTATCTTCATGCGTGGAATGTGAGTTCATCCAGCATAGCATTTTCCTGTCACATCCAGGTGGAAGATCAGATGGTGAGCGACACGGAGGTGCTCGCTGAAAAGATCCGCCGCGAACTCCGCGATCGATTCGGCATTGATCACCCGATCCTTCAGTTCGAAACCGGACAGTGCGGAAAAGGGGGAGTTTTGTGTGAACTCCCTGCGGAAAATGGCCATCACCATTAATCTTGCGTTCCCTGGGTTTTAAGCCAAGTCCCGCGAACGGGACAAGCGGGCGGTGAATTGGTATTGGTGAATTAATGCATACGAAAACGGAGCTTGTGATCAGAATGTCGGACCTGTTCAGGGCGACTCTTTCCGATGATTGCGGGAATGAGGGGTTTATCGGTATTGCACCGGATGCTTCAGAGTACCACGTGGTGGCCCCGGTGGACCGGCAGATCGCCAGAGGACTCAAAGCCTGGGCAGCACCGGACGACGGCACACCTTTCGGGGGCTACAAGGGATGGCGGTACTTCTGCTGTCTGACCTATACCGTCCGAGGACAGGAGCACGATGCTGATCGCCGGACCCGCCTGGAAAAGGCCCGCGAAAACGGCTGGCTCATCCAGAAATGGGCAAAGGGAATGGGCTACGACGTACAGCTGAAGGAAGATATGGATTAGTCAATTTTTTTTGCTTTTAGAATATTACCGTTAAGGAATATATAAGAAGGAGAGAGAAGAAAGTGAAGGAGAGATGGAAATTACTGCTGATTATTCTGGTATTTGCCGGGTGCTAT
>CAZEGG010000163.1:0-7802 GCA_964511755.1 uncultured Desulfobacteraceae bacterium
ACTGGGTGATCGTAAAATCGCCGCATGGGTGGATGAAAGTCAAAGCGGAAATATATCCCGGCATCCGGCCCGATACGGTGATGATCCTGCACGGGTGGTGGCAAGGTTGCCGGGAACTGGGCGTTGAAGATTTTCCCCTTGCAGACGGGGGCGCTAATGTTAACAACATGTACAGCGTAGACCCGGAGAAAGCATATGATCCGTTGGTTACGGCCATGACCAGCCAGACACTGGTTCAGGTAGAAAAGTGGGTGGCCTCATGACGCCCGGGAATAAGAAAGAATATCTGATAGACTTTGATCCCGGGAAATGCACCCAATGTCACGGCTGTGAAATAGCCTGCAAAGCATGGCGGGGGCTGAGCTACGGGGTTCAATATCGTCGCGTCTTAAACTTATGGCTGGGTGAGTATCCCAACGTAAAAAACGCTTCCCTTTCACTTTCCTGCCTGCATTGTGTCGAACCGGCGTGTGCGGCTGCCTGCCCGGAAGATGCCATATCCAAGAGAGAAGAGGATGGTTTGGTATTAATCGACGAGACGGTTTGCACCGGCTGCGGCGTTTGTGCCGATGCCTGCGCTTTTGGGGTACCTCAATTTGGGGAGAACGGGATCATGCAAAAGTGTGACTTATGCTGCGACCGGCAATTGGGCAATGCCCCTCCTCCTTGTGTCGATACTTGCCCGGGAGATGCGCTGTCATTTATTGAGGTCAGTCAGGCTGACAAGAAGGTTCGAGAAGAAGAGATCATGGGTTTTCTCGGATCAGGGTAATCGCAGGCTTCTGTGAACAATACCCCAAGCGGGGAAGGAATACCTATGAAAATCATGTACATGCTGTCAGCGTGGCAAACCATGAAAATGCCCGGCTTGTGGCCCTTGATGCGGGACTGGATCCACTTCATCCGCATGAATTACCTCTTCGCAGCCTTGGAATCCGGATTGCTGGAAGCCCTTGAAACCGGTGCAAGCCGTGAGACTCTCATTGACCGGCTCGCGATAAAGCGACCCGAACTTCTGGATGCACTCCTGGACATGGGCCTGGCCCTGAAAGAAATCTCCCTGCACGAGGACACATTCAGCCTCAAAGGAAAAAGATCCAAGGTCTTGGCGAGCCGGCAAGGTGACGCTCTCGCTGCCCTGGTCCAGGCAAACGTAACGTATTACAGTGCTGCCTACCGCAACCTCACCGATCGCATGCACGGTGCATCGCTGGGTGACGACCTCGCCGTGATCGGTGAGACAGTGGCGCGTTTTGCCAAAATCGGTGAGCCCATGTTACGCAGGTTCATCGGATCACTTGTGCCCGATTCAGGTCCTTTCCGGGTGCTGGATGTGGGCTGTGGAAGCGGTTTCGTTCTCAAAACCATAGGAAATATCAATTCAAAAGCAAACGGAACCGGTATTGATACAGATCACAAAGTGGCCGCACAGGCCCTCGAAAACCTGGAGGAATGGCGTCTGCAGGATCGGTTTAACGTTCTTGCTGGAGATATTCGCAACCACGTGGACACCCTCCGGGGGGGCTTCGATCTGATTACCGCATTTAACCTGCTGTACTACTTTCCGATTGAAGAACGCATTGAATTCTTCAAATTATTGCGGTCGCTTCTGACCCCAAAAGGGTGCGTTGCCTTTGTGAATAACTTCCAAAGCAGGGGCAGAGACATCACGGCGGCCAACCTCAACATCGTCAACTGCTCCCTCAACGGTCTTACCGCTTTGCCGAATCTGAAAGAGACCCGGTCCCAGCTCTCTCACTGCGGCTTCAGCCAAATCCGGGTCACCCGGTTTATGCCGGGAAGCGAATTTTACGGCCTCACAGCATATACGTAGAGGCTGTTTCAAAGACAACCACTGAGAGCAAGAATCCGGACCCGAGTCGAACCCAATCGGTTTGCTTATTGCCGTGAACATCAGTGACTCCGTTAGCCTGAATTCAAAACAGATGAGAAGAGAATGAAGGAAAATGATACCAAATTCATTGCATGCCCGAAGTACAAGAACCTGCCCAAAAAGCACGTGGCTGTCTGCCGATCATGCAAATGGAACATGCGCTGCCGGGCTTATCAGGAGTACTGGCAGCCGGTATTGCCGTTTGCAATTAAGAAAAGGTGATAAGAACAGGTACCGCCGGTTACCAGGAATTTCCTTGATCGCCGAGAGTCACAGCAACCTGATGGTATAATCGCTTGGATCAGTTTGGTCACAATCAGCGCGTAAATGAAAGGAATGGATGAATGGAAATTGGAAAGCGGATTATTGACGCTGCTATCGAAAATGGGGCAACTCTTGCCGGCATCGCCAGTATGAAAGCGCTTAGAGTCTCGGCTTCGCGCACAATCTACATGAATATGGGGGATTATTCAGGCGTCGGTGCTGTAAAAGATGAAGATGTCATCCAAAGCAGCCAATTATTTAACTGGCCGGATTCAATAAGATCGGTACTGGTAGTCGGTCTTTCCCACCCGGAAGATAAACTGGAGCTGGATTGGTGGGACGAAAGAACATCGCCGGGTAACCGTCTTCTGATTGATATCATAGAACAGACAAGCCAAGAGATCGAAAGTATCCTGAAGTTAAAAACACATAAACTGCATTATCACGTTGAAAAGGGTGGTGTTTTCCTCAAAGATACAGCAGTGCTCGCCGGATTTGGCTGCATCGGGAGGAATAATCTGCTTATAACTCCTTCGTACGGCCCTCGGATCCGCTTCAGGGCTCTATCTCTGGATGCTGATATATGCCCAACCGGGCCAATAACCTTTGATCCCTGTGCCGACTGCAAAGTCCTCTGTAGAAACGTTTGCCCCGAAAATGCAATGGCTGATAAGGCACCGATCTTTGAAACAATTGATTTTTCCGAACGCTTGCCCGGAAGGGATGGTTTCTATAGCAGAGAAATCTGCAATATCAGAATGGAAAAGGATGTTTCTGAAAGCGGAAAAAGGAGTGTCGGTGAGCAATCTCAAATAAAATACTGTAGAAAGTGCGAGTTTATCTGCCCTGTAGGGAAAGAGAGAGGGACCAAAAAATCCATATGATCGAGTAGCCGGGAATTTCAGCCTCCAGCCCCCACCACGCCCCGCATGCGTTACGACATGAAATCGTTTGTGTTATGGCGGATGCGCGGTAAAGGGGTTAATCGCGCAGGAGGCAGGACAGGCTCTTATACGAAAAATGAGAATCGATAAAGGGTTGTCTGCCGATATGTTTCGTCGGGATTGAGCACGGTGGTTGGAAATTCCGGCTGGTTGGGTGAATTCGGGAAATGCTGGGTTTCCAGACAGAGCCCGCTGCGGCGTCCATAGGTTCGGCCCTCTTTGCCGGGTATTCGACCACCCAGAGAGTTACCGCTGTAAAATTGAACGCCCGGTTCAGTCGTGTAGACTTCCATGGTTCTGCCGGAAAGCGGTTCAACAACCCGGGCGGCGATATCTAAAACGCCCTTTGGTTTGTTCAGGACCCAGTTATGGTCATAACCATTTCCCAGCAGAAGCTGCTCATCTTCGGCGTCGATGCGCGCTCCGATTTCGAAAGGCTGGCGGAAATCCAGAGGAGTGTCTGCGACAGGGCGCAATTCTCCGGTGGGAATCAGATGCTGGTCGACCGGTGTGAAGTAATCGGCAAATATTGTCAACAGGTGCCCGGTGACATCGCCTGACCCGGCTCCGGCCAGATTAAAATATGAGTGATGGGTCAGGTTGATAACAGTCGGCTGATCTGTTTGAGCCTCATAATCAATCTTCAGCTCATTTTCATCTGTAAGGCGGTAAATGACGGTCACGGATAGATTTCCCGGATAGCCTTCCTCACCATCACTGCTGGTATATTTGAGCATCAGCGCGGGCGCGGGGTTGCTGTCGAGCTCTTCAGCTTCCCAGACGACTTTATCGAAACCACGGCCGCCGCCGTGCAGATGGTTTTCCCCCTCGTTCTGTTCCAAAACATATGTCTTGCCAAGCAGGGTGAATTTTCCGCCGGCAATGCGATTGGCATAACGCCCAACGACAGAGCCAAAATAGTGTCCGCCCTCCATATACCCGTGCAGGGAGTCATATCCCAGAGTGACATCCACGGTCTTCCCATCGAGAGCTGGGATTTTCAGGGACACCAGCGTTGCACCGTAATTCGTAATTGCTGCTTCCAGGCCTTGTGTGTTGGACAACTCGTAAAGATCAATCTTATGCCCGTCTTGCATTTCTCCAAATTGCCTTTTCTGAATTGTCATATACCCTCCAGGAAAAGGGCTATCGCCAATATCTCAATAAGTCAGCATGTGATCATTAGAAACCATAGTCTTCAGATCAGGTTCCCCGAAAACCTCCCTTCAGAAGAACCTGCCCAGGAAACATGTCGCTGTTTGCCGCTTCTATGATCCGTCTACGGACTCGGTCTGTTCTCTTTCAGAATCTCGACAACGTCACGATGATTCCTTTTAGTTGCCAATTCCAATGCCCCGGCAGGATCGGCGCCGGCTTTAAGCAAAACCCGCACCACCGACGGGTGACCATTGGAGGCGGCTGCTTGTATTGCTGTCTTCACATAGGAAGACTCGCAGCGGTGATTGACGTCAGCGCCCTGGGCCAGCAAATACTTCACCATTTCTACCTGGCCGTACATTGCAGCATAATGAAGGGCGGTATTCCCCGAGGGGTCCCTGGAATCGACCCATGCTCCCCCTGATATGATGGCCTTGACTTTGTCCAGGTGCTTATTTGATGCGGCTGAGGGGAGATCGCGGTCATCCCAGACTGCCCTGCGAAAATCCATGCTGCCGAGATCATAACTCATGAGCGCGGGGTAGGGCATGGCCCACTTGAACTTGACATAGGACTCCCAGCGGGACGGATCAAGGCAGATACCGGTTGTGACCAGGCGTCCGGCGGCAGGATTCAGAATGAAACCGGGCAGCCTCATGGTCATATGCTTCATCCCCGGATTGGGTGCGGAAAATACAAAATCGGCCCGTTTCCCCGTGTCAAGATTCACCAGAGTGACGCCGATTCCATTTTTTGAGTAAGGCCTGACATAAAAGCCTCCCTGGATCGATCGCAAATGAAGCTGTCGATTGTTTTCCAGCGATAACTGCAATCGTGCCTCAAGGCCCTTTTTGGCAGCCAATTTCAATCCGCCCTCCAGTCCTGCCGAAAGACCCAGCATGGACTGGAAGAGCGTCATACTGGCTCCGAACTTGTCCGCCGAAGTGTATTCTGACTGCCCGGGAGCCCGCCACTCACGCGCGACGGTATTGTTCCAGGAAGCCCACCACCGCCGGTCTCTCTCCATAGCTTTCATAAGGGCGGCCTGGGAACCACTGACTTTTGAGAGGGGGCTTCTGATGGTGGCGTACCAGAAGTGTGCACCGCTGAAGAGGTTGACAGTCTGATGCCACAGGAGTTTGCCATTCCGGGTTGAAAATGCGGCGACGCCGCCTCTCTCCTTCACCGCAATGACTCTGCCGGGACGCCCCTCCAGAATATCGGGAAGATCCACAGACACCCTCATTTTATTAGGAAAGGATGTTTTTGTCTCCTTGCGTCCGGTACTGGTATTAAGACGGATCAACTTGTTGCTTGCCGTATAGTACAGTCCGCCGGCATGGAACAACAGGTTGCTCGACAGCATGTCACCCGGATCTGCCAGCCACACCGTCCGCCCGGCCGATACGTCCAGGGCGATGATCTTGTCACGAACCCATACTATACCCTTGCCCTTATCAATGTTCTTTCGGGTAACAACAAAGACCATTTTGGATATCGACGGCGTTGTTGCGACAATGGCGATGTTGTTCTCCAACGTTAGAGGCCCCCATCGCAGCGTGCCGTTCTGCCGGTCGAAAGCGCTGATTTTTTCATCAGCCCACACCACTATCGATTCCGGTGTGGCGGCGAGCGATGGCCTTGCACCGGATTTCGGCGGTTTGCCGGACCATACAATCGTGCCGTCGCTGCTTTTGAGCCGGTAAATGTCGCCTGCGGCTGCCACAATGCCGTCCCCATCGGTGAGGATTGAAAACCCATCAAAATTCCCTGTTGGCTCTGTCTTCAGCACCCGTCGCCACGCTACAGATCCGTTATCCGTGTTTACGGCCGAAATTACCGCTCCGCCCGACTCCTTGGTCAGAATAAACAGGTGATCCTGACTGCGGTCTAAAATGCCCATCTGCGGCTGTTTCACTTTTTGTTCCCATCGTAGCTGCCCTGAGACCGGGTCAATGCCCATATAGACAGCCGTCTTTTGATCTGCACCCTGGAGAATGAGCAGTGGGCGAGTGGCGAGCAGTCCGTAGCTGCCGCCTTTCAGGTCCGGGCGAGGACATTGCCACAGCTTGAGGCCGTTTTTGGTGTCGTACAGTGCCAGATCTCCGAAGCTGGGGACGGCGAGGGCGGTACTTAACTGGATTTCACCGATCAGAACGCGGTCGTTGTCCACAAATTCTATCAGGTCGGTCTGGTCGGCCTTCACGGTGGTCTCCCAGACCGGTTTCGGCTGGTACAGGGCCAGGTCCCGAGCGACGGGGGCAATATCCTTCTTGGTGTCCCGCTCGGCCACGGTGCCCCCGCGGCCGGTCATGACCCGTAGACCTTCTGCGAAATTCTTGGGAGTAACGTTACCGCACCCCTGGCTCAGGAGCGCGGAGATGAGCAAACCAATGCAGGCAAGACGGGAGAGACTATTGGAAGCAGACATACGATCCTCCTTTCATCACAAACGCATACCGAGCTTCTTGTATTGCATTTGGATCCGGCACCAGGCAGTTCAAAATCGTAAAATCTGACCTTAATTACCCTTTCCGCTCTTCTGGCAGACGGCTCGAAGCCATGCATCCAGCCGTCTATTTGTGCTTGCAAGGATTGTGGAAGCGATTCAAATCGATACCCCTTCAATCAGGGTTTTTGGACGTCATCGTAAGAGAGATGCGATCCTGCTTTTCCGGAAAGAATTAGTGAAGTGTTAACATCCTGTTTTTCCTAGAAAGTATATAGGGAAATCACCCTTATGAGTCAAGAAAAAACAGGAGGACAATAGATGGATCTCTCATGTTTTTTCCGGGTCTCCGGCGTGGAAAGTATTTTGTTAACGTGAATTATTACCAAAAGGACACCAGCGCCTCGAACGTACGAGACGTCTATCCCTGCTGCAAAGGTGGCTGCGACCGTCTTTTGCGTAGGCGCGGCCAAGATGGACTCATGGACGGATGGACGACATATCGGATCATGTCATTCCGCTTAACTTTATCCGAAACATTATGGCGTTCCTGAACAGACTCCGAGACGGCATTGATACCTGCACACATGAAGCCTTTGGTAAGGAGAAGGAGATTTTGACGGCTCTTGCTCAGAAAGTGCTTCGCGAGACATCGGAGAGCGAGAGACAGAGAGTCAGGGACCTGATGCAATACCCGTTCTGACACAGGAGGCCCCAACGAGAACATCGACCGCTGCAAATCAACCGCGCGAACATGGTTGATTTGAGGGTCATGAACAACGTTATCTCACAGTATAGCAAGATGTTTGTATCGCTCGGGTTCTTCTTTTTTTTTCTTTACGCTCCACCATTCCATGCGATTTTCATCCTTTCTTAGGGATGAAAGTCGCATGGAGGTGGGAAATAGGGTTGGAAACCAAAATTTAGGCATTAAAAAAGAAGTTGAGCTTTATATCTTAACCAATTGGTTTTATTATGGTGAGGACGACGAGGATCAACCTCGCGACCTTCCCGCCTCTACTGGCGGGACGCGCTGACAAGATCTTCAATGTACCTTTTCTTCTTGCGGCTCTTTATTTCGTTTTCCCTTTGC
>CAZEGG010000164.1:0-7799 GCA_964511755.1 uncultured Desulfobacteraceae bacterium
CGCACCCTCCATCACGGTCTGGGTGCGTACCAGCTTCATTCTGGGATTGAATCCCTGGACGAAGCCCTTATCACGGCAGCAGGACAGTGCTACGCCCCAATCCCGTATGCCGAGCGTCTCATATTCTTCAGCGTACCGGCACCGGGTCACGTTTAGAAAAAATGTCTTGTCCGTCTCTTCAAGCACTTCCTCTTCAAGGGCGCCGCCGACACTCCAGTTCTCCGATTCCCGGACAAGGTCAGCAATCGTTGCGGAGCCCAGGCTCTGTGCCAGAGCACGACCGTATTCCCTCGCATCGGCCATATTAACCCGCATCAGGATCTCTTTAACCCGTTCCTCGCCGAATTCCGTGCTGA
The DNA here is from genome assembly GCA_964511755.1 of uncultured Desulfobacteraceae bacterium. Classification (GTDB taxonomy): domain Bacteria; phylum Desulfobacterota; class DSM-4660; order Desulfatiglandales; family Desulfatiglandaceae; genus B46-G9. Next base: position 357 of record CAZEGG010000164.1, read on the forward strand.
ATGCCTTTAGAACCGGGGCCAATGCCCGGGCTTCCACGATCCTCTTCTCCAGAAGACTTATGTCCACTGTTCCCGGACCTCCTCTCTTCACCCGGCCGTGCCGCGCCTTTCATCCGGCCGGCGCACGAAAATTTCTGATTTCAGGTACAGGACATTCTCCCCCGCAGTCACCGCTTTCATTGATTTACCAGATTCTGCAGGAAATTGGAAAGGCAAAACGCACAAAGATTCCTTGACATTTGTCGCAGCACGAGTGAATATCTTTATACCAAATCGCTAGGGGTGGTATTTCTGAGAGCCGGGTATGTGCGGCAACCCTTAGAACCTGAACTGGGTAATACCAGCGGAGGGAAGCGGTCCTGTTGTGGCGTATTGTTTCAGCGATTGCGTTCAGTCAGTGACGAGAGCCGCTTTCTTTTTGAGAAAGCGGCTTTTTGGTGTACGGCACACTTCGGTAGTCCCCTGACAGCATTGTTCCGTTCCCCGCCCCTGCCCAGACGGTTCAAGATGGACCCGCCATTCCTGCACATGAATCTTCTCCACTAAAGCAGAAGGCACCTGGAGACCCCCAAAGCGTAAGCTCAGGGGGAGGACGCCTTTTCTGGAGTGACTGGTGAGAGGGCGCCGTCAAGCACTCAGCAGGTCTGCTGCCTGCTTGATCAGCCGAAATCCCTTAAGATCCTTGAGAGCGGAGGGTACAGATGGAAGGCGATAAAGGCATAGAGCCCATCGGAAAAGAAGACCGGAACCTGAGCGGGATGGATTTCTCCCTCCTCTGGGCCGGAGCGGCCGTCTCCCTTGCCGAGATCTGGGCAGGCGGGCTGCTGGTCCCCCTCGGATTCCTGACGGGATTCCTGGTCATTATCATCGGCCACGTCGTCGGGAACACCCCCCTTGCTTTCGGCGGCATCATCGGGAGCAGGACCGGCATTCCCACAATGGTGGCGGTCAGACCCTCCTTCGGTGTACGCGGCTCCTACTTCGCGACCGTACTCAACCTTGTTCAGCTCGTGGGGTGGACAGGGGTCATGCTCTGGATCGGCGGACAGGCCGCCCAGGCCGTATGGCCTTTTCCCGCACTTGGGTTCCGGGCCTGGGTAGTGGTCGCCGGCATCGCTACAACCCTCTGGGCCCTTCTCGGACACCGCTACTGGAAATGGCTCCACCGGATCGCGATCACGGCGCTGTTGGCGCTCTGCTGCGTCATGACCTCGGTGGTAATCCACAAGTACGGCTTGCATCGGCTCATGACCTTCTCCGCAACAAAATCAATGCCCTTTATGCTGGGGCTGGACCTGGTGATTGCCATGCCCATTTCCTGGCTCCCCCTGGTCTGCGATTATTCACGCTACGGGAAAAAGACGGCTTCCGCTTTCTGGGGAACCTGGATCGGCTATTTCGTTGTGAGTTCCTGGATGTATGTAGTCGGCCTGGGCGCCGCCCTTGCCACAAAGTCCCCGACCCCGGACAGCATGGTGCTCCAGCTGATGGTAGGCCTGGGGCTTGTGGTGCCCGCCATCATCATTGTCCTTTTCTCCACGTTCACTACAACCTTCCTGGACATCTATTCTACGGCCGTGTCCGCCCTCAATATCTGGCCACGGCTCGGTGAAAGACGGGGAAGCCTCGCCTGCGGGATCCTGGGAACGGTCCTTGCGCTGCTGTTTCCGGCAGCCGCTTATGAGGACTTCCTGCTTCTCGTCGGCTCGGTATTCTGTCCGCTGTTCGGTGTAGTCCTCGCGGACTATTTCTTTCTCCGGAAGCAGCGATACTTTGAACCGGGTGTTGATGCGAACAGAATGTACTGGTATCTTCGCGGATTCAATCCGTGGGCGTTCCTCGCCTGGGGGATCGGATTCGGACTGTATCACCTGTTTCAGAGACAGACGGCGTGGGGCTCATCGATTCCCAGCCTCGTTGCCGGCGGAGTGGTATATCTTATTTTCATGAGTCTCTTCGGCAAGTCTCCCAGGTTCCGTGGCCTATCGAAAGGAGAAAAAACATGAAAACGAAAAGAGTTGCACTCGCGGTAATCCTGGCGGCGGTTGCCGTCGCTTTCTCCCCGATATTCATACCTGTGGGTATTTCGAAATGTTTTCCGGCCCAGCACATGGTGAACGTCCTTGCCGCGGTCATGCTGGGCCCCCTCTATGCGGTCTGCATCGCCGCCGTTGCCGGTATTATCCGCAATATCCTGGGACTCGGAACCCTGCTCGCGTTTCCCGGGGGAATGATAGGGGCCTTCCTTGCGGGACTGGCGTACAAGGTATCCAAGAACATGTACCTGGCAGGAGCGGGCGAGGTGATCGGAACAGGCTTTCTGGGCGCCCTGGCAAGCGCCGCTATCATCGCGCCGGTATTCATGGGGAAGACAATGGCCCTGGCGACCTTGATTATTGCGTTCAGCGTCAGCTCCCTGGGTGGAACCATCATCGCCCTTGTCGCACTTCATCTCTTGCGCAAAGCGGGAATCTGGGAACCGTGATCAGCCTCTCTAAAATACGTTACCGGTATTCCAGGGCTGCTCCCTGGGTGCTTCAGGGAGTAGACCTCACGGTTCAGGACGGAGACTACGTCCTCATCTGCGGGAAGAGCGGCTCCGGGAAATCAACCCTCGGATACCTTTTGAACGGGCTTATCCCCCACTTTTTCGAGGGGGCTTTTGAAGGCAGCGTGTCCGTTCGCGGGCAGGATACGCGGAGCCTCACGGTTGCGGATCTACTCTCAAGCGTAGGAGTGGTGTTTCAGAACGCAGACGCCCAGCTCTTCAACAGCACCGTCGAAAGCGAAATTGCCTTCGGCCTCGAAAGTCTGGGGCTTGACCCGAAGGAAATTGACGCAAAGATTAAAAAGACGGCCGATGATCTTGCTCTCGCACACCTCTTAAACCGCTCTCCCCTGTCCCTGTCCGGAGGAGAGAAGCGGCTGGCGGCCATTGCATCAGTCCTGTGCCTGGATCCTCCCGTCATCGTCCTTGACGAGCCCTTCGGACATCTGGACCCGGAAGGGGCGGAAACGGTCCGAGAGGTTCTCCGCGATCTCCATCGGAGGGGAACCACCCTGGTAGTCATCGAACAGCGCATGAGCGGCGTGCTCGAAGATGTGACCCGCTGTGTGGTCCTTGACCACGGGAAGATTCTGTTTGACGGCCCGCCGGCCTCAGCAGGATCAATACTTGATGAACAGCATCTGGTCCCCCACTACCCGCAGAGGAGGACTGCAAGGGCGACACCGGAAAGCCCGATTCTCTGGATGGAGCACGTCAGTCATACGCTGGAAGACAAGGTGCTCCTCGAGGACGTATCCCTTGCCGTAATGGAAGGGGAAATCCTCGCCGTTGTAGGAAAAAACGGCGCAGGGAAGACCACTCTGATCAAACACTTCAACGGTCTTCTTCGATCAAAGGAAGGCGCCGTCCTGTACCGGGACAGGAATATTCGCGGAAACGCACCTTCCGAGATGGCCGCCGCCGTTGGAATCTCTTTCCAGAATCCGAATGACCAGTTTTTCAAGAGCACGGTGAGAGATGAAATCATGGTGGGAATGAGACCGGGACTGAATGGGGCTCAGGCATGGATGGAGGAACTCTATACCCTTTTCGATCTCCATGAACTTCTGGATCTGTCTCCATACCGTCTGAGCGAGGGACAGAAGAAACGCGTTGCCATTGCCTCCGTGCTGGTCGCAAAACCCGATATACTTGTGCTTGATGAACCAACGGTCGGCCAGGACGGCCATTTTCTCGAGACCCTGGCCGGACTCCTTGTTTCGCTCCGGGAAAAAGGGGTTACCATTGTGATCGTTACCCACGACCTGGAATTCGCCGAGGCGATCGCAGACCGATTGATCGTGGTGCATGCGGGAAAAGTAGCGGGTGAGGCGACCCCCGGGACCGCGGCAGGAGCGGCGCTCCTGGCAAACAGGGGACTGCGCGGACTTGAATCACCGGCATCGCCGCAAGGAGCCGAAGGCCATGCAGGCTAAAGGTCTCGATCCCAGAACGAAACTGGCCCTGGGGATGCTCGGGATTGCCGCTGTTCTGATCACCGGAGACACGCTCTTTCTGGTCGCGGAGCTCTGTCTCATCCTGGCAGGTCTTTTCTTGCTCAAGCGGGCAAGACCGATGCGTGCCGTCAGGCTGATACTTCCCCTTGTGGCGTTTGTCTTTATTATCGGGGTCATCTCATTTCCCGTTGGAACAGCCATCGCCCTGGCCCTGCGTCTTTTCGATCTTCTGGCCCTCTCAACCCTCTTCTTTCAGGCCATGGATCCGGCAGAACTCGGGGACAGCTTCAGGAAGATGGGCTTTCCCTATGAATTCTCGTTCATCCTGACAACTTCACTCCGTTATGTGCCCCTGATCGGCAAGCGGTTACGCATGATCATTGACGCGCAGCGCTCAAGAGGTATCGACCTGCGGCCGCGGCTCCGCAATGTGCCCCGTTTGATGGCCCTGCTCATACCCCTCCTGGTGCAGGCTTTTATCCTTGCCGAACAACTGGCCATGGCCATGGAATCAAGGGGATTCGCGAGGGCGGGCAGATCTTTTCGCAGAGAATACCGCATTTCCTTTCGAGAATATGCTCTCATGGCATCGGCACTGTGCTCTGTGGCGGCCTTTTTCGCCTGGGAAAAGGGGTGGCTCAGATGAAATCCCGTGACGCGGTCATCTCCATAGCCCAATACCTCAACCGGTTTACCCTGATCGTCGGAGAGGTGAACACCGGAAAAACGACCCTTACGCAGAGGATTCTTGACCGCTATTGCCGGCGTGTTGCGGGACGCGCTGCGGTTGTGGATCTCGCCCCCGTCATTCCTCCCCTTGATGCAGGAGCAAACCGGAGCGGAATCGGAGGTACGCTCACTGTTTCGCAACCCGACCGTGTGCGGTATTTCCACTGCGCCGTTCACGCACCCAGGCTTTCAGGGAAGAGCGAACGGGAGATGCTCATCCTCGCGGATCAAAATGCGAAACGCATCGAATCCCTCTTCGAGCAGGCGTTTTCCGAACAAATCGATGCCCTGTTTATCAACGACTGCTCCCTGTACCTGCACGCGGGGAGAGTTGAAAAACTCATCACATGGATCGAATCAACAGAAACGGTCATAGTCAACGGATATTATGGAACCGCTCTGGGCGAAGGCGCCCTTTCAGCCAGGGAGAGGGAGAATATGGAGCATCTGATGAGCCGCTGCGACCAGGTGATTCACCTCAAAGGAGGAAAACAATGAAAAAAATATTGACCATAGCAGGTTCCGACTCCGGCGGAGGGGCGGGAATCCAGGCAGACCTGAAAACAATTACCGTACTCGGAGGATACGGCATGAGCGCCGTAACAGCCCTCACTGCACAGAACACACTGGGAGTCCAGGGAGTTCATCCGGTTCCGGTGGAATTCATCAGGATGCAGATGGAATCCGTCCTCTCCGATTATGGCGCTGACGGGGCTAAAACCGGGATGCTTGCCACCCCGGAGATCGTGTCCGAAGTGGCGGCGCAGATAAAGAAGCATCAGATCCGGCTCCTGGTGGTCGACCCTGTCATGGTGGCCAAAAGCGGGGACGTGCTCCTTTCCGAGGACGCGAGGAACACCATGAGAGATGTGCTTCTCCCTCTCGCCCATGTGGTAACCCCCAACCTGCCCGAGGCATCTGAGCTCTGCGGGTTTCCCGCGGAAGATCCTGAAAGCATGAAAAAGGCCGCAAGGGAGATTCATCGGCTCGGACCCCGGTATGTCCTGATCAAGGGCGGGCACCTGGAAGGCAGGGCGGTAGATCTCCTTTTTGACGGAAAAGACTTCCTGTCTCTGGATGCCCCTCGTCTGCAAAGCCGGAACACCCATGGAACCGGGTGTACCTTTTCAGCCGCACTGGCGACCCTTCTGGCCCAGGGCTTGACCGTGGCTGAAGCCGCCGGGAAGGCGAAGGAATTCATCACCCGCGCCATCGCCCTGGGGCTGGACTTCGGCGCCGGGCACGGCCCAACCAATCACTATGCCCACGTGCTCTATTTCAAGGATCGGGAAAGTGTGCTCCGGCAACTGAAGGACGCGGTGGAAAAAATCGTCCACCTGCCCGTCGGCGCCCTGATACCTGAAATCAGGTCCAACCTGGGATACGCCCTGCCCGGAGCACTCGGACCCGATGAGATAGCCGCCATACCGGGCCGCATCTCCCAGGTGGGAGAGTGGCCTCTGGTATGCCGCGAGCCCGCCTTCGGTGCATCCCGCCATATAGCCAAGGTTATCCTTGCCGCCATGAAATTCGACCCTGCCATGCGCTCTGCCATGGACATCCGCTATTCCGAGGAACTGGTCCGGGTCTGCCGGGAACTCGGCTTCGGGATCGCCTCTTTTGACAGGAGTGATGAGCCGCAAGAGGTGAAGGAGCGGGAAGGCTCATCCCTGGAATGGGGCACCCAGCGTGCCATAAGCACTTTCGGCACGATGCCCGACGTAGTCTATGACCGGGGAGAGGTGGGGAAAGAACCCGTCATACGCGTTCTGGGGACGGCACCCGGAGAAGTGGTCGATAAAATTTCCAGGGTCGCCGAAACCTTAAGAAACCGAACCGAGTAAGGCCCCGGAAGTCCCGCCTTTTGCAGGATTTTGTTCTGAGTTTTCCGGGCTGGTCAAGCACTCAGCAGTCTGTTGAGTGCTTGACGGTGCCCTCTCACCAGTCACTCCAGAAAAAGCTTCCTTCCTGAGCTTGGGATTCTTCTGATACTCTTGCAGATACCGGGCCGGGAGAACCAAAGGGCTTCATTTGTGGGCTATGAACACGAGGAACAACTCGTACTGCACGATCACGGCAAACGCGGCAAGAAAGAATACAAACATGACTTTCCCCCGAATCCTGGTTCCGAACAGGGAGGTATTCATGACGCTCAGAAACAGGATAACGGCTGAACAGGTCAACAGGTATTTGACCCAGAAAAATGCGAGCGGGCCCCGTGCAAGGTAATAAGCCATTACCGGATTCAGCTCCACTGCTCCATGGTTGACGAGGTCCAGGGTCAAATACGCATCCAGTATGCTCAGCAGTATGAGCAGCATGATCGCAGCAAAGGTTTTTGTTCCGTACCTTTCGAGCCTGCCGTGTTCTTCTTTGGCATTTCTTTTTTTCATACCCGGAACCCGCGTTGAAAAGGAAGATCTCTTCGTAGTTCTGAGCAAGGGTTATACCAAACGCGGGAGGCATTAATTTACGCTTAATTTCAATAGGTTAGAAAAGACCGAGCAGGGAGAAAAGAAAGGAACTGCGGAAAATCACGCAGAAATAGAAATCTCTGTTCCATTTATTGGAACGAACTTACATAAGAAAAAAGGTCTCCTCTGAAGAGCCCTCCTGCTGCACTGGGAGGAAGCTTTTTCCGAAGTGACTGGCGGGAGGGCGCCGTTCTTTTCGTGACTTATCAGTGGGGGAACCCGCAGCTCGACGAAG
>CAZEGG010000165.1:0-7758 GCA_964511755.1 uncultured Desulfobacteraceae bacterium
ATTGCCGCCAAACGGAAGGAGGCGTAGGATGCTTCGCCTTCGGGACGTCAGTGTTCACCTGGGAGATTTCAGACTCAAAAAAATCTCCCTATACGTAAAGGACGGGGAGTACATGGTCCTCCTCGGACCAACGGGAACGGGAAAGACCGTCCTTCTGGAGACCATCGCAGGAATGCATCGGATAAGGAGCGGGAGCATCTTCATTCATGGGATGGATGCTACCCGCTTGCCCCCTGAGAAGAGGAACCTGGGGGTTGTTTACCAGGACTATGCCCTCTTTCCGCACCTGACGGTCCGCAAGAACATCGCCTTCGGACTGCAAATGAAGAAGAAACCGGGCAGCAGGATCGTTGAAGCAGTGGAGGAGATGGCGGATTTTCTGGGTATCGGTGAGATCCTCGATCGTCGTCCCGCAAACCTGTCGGGGGGTGAGCGCCAGCGTGTCGCCCTGGCCCGGGCACTGATCCTGGAGCCGTATGTGCTCCTCCTGGACGAGCCTTTAAGCGCACTGGATCGTTCCACGCGCGACCGTCTCCGGCGGGAACTCAAGAGAATCCATCGGGAGCTGGGAGTCACCATTGTCCATATCACCCACGACCTGACCGAGGCTTTTTTTCTGGCCGATCATCTGTCGGTGATGAAGGACGGGCGCATTTTGCAGCAGGACACCCCGGAGAACGCCCTGAAACGACCGGCGAATCGCATGGTCGCGGAACTCCTGGGTATAGAGAATCTGATTGCCGGAGTAATTGGAGAGAACGGCGGATATGTCACTCCTTTCGGCTCTCTGAACATATCCGTCGCCCCTTCCGCGTCAATGAAAAGCCCTGCCGGGTTTTGTCTCACGATTCCGGGATGGTGCGTGGAAGTGCTCCCCGGAAAGGACAGGAGTCAGTACGCCTGGACAGGCAACATGACGGTTGCAGGCATCAATGCCACGGACGGACAGGTGGAACTTGAACTTGTCCATGCGAGCGGGGAACACCTTCGCACCTTTCTTTCCCGGCGCGAGGCCGGCGCCCTGCCGGTTCCCCTTGAGAAAGGGCGAGAAGTGGCTGTAGCCATTCAGAAAGAGGGCATACACTGGGTCCCATCAGTCGATCATTCCCCTTCAGACGGGTAGGCGGCCGGCCCTCCGCTGTCCTGCGTCAGAGCTGATAAGCGCTGCTCCGGGAACATCCCGTTCCGCTGTTTTTCCGGAAAACCGATTTTGGACAAAGTCGGGCTCAAAATATCCTTGAATGAAGGAGATTCAAGAGGTATGTCTTATAAGATTTGGAAAATAATACGGTCGGCGAAGAGAACACTGGATAAGACGGAGAAGGAGCCGGTTGTCCTGAAGATACGATTCAACGGAGACGGTAGCGGATGAACGAGAAAACGAAGACCAAAAAAGCGAACGGCAAGAAAAGATGGAAGTGGATCATTATTTTGATCCTTGTCGCCATCCTGCTGGCAGCAGGCTACTGGTGGCGGTACATGCGGAACAAAGTCTCTACGGATGATGCATATGTTCGGGCCGACAGTGCAGCCATAAGCAGTCGAATACCGGGAAAAATAGTCGAAATTCGTGTGGAGAATGACGATCGGGTGAAAGAGGGGGACACGCTGGTCAAGCTGGACCCCACGGACTACGACGTGAGGGTGGAGGAGATAAACGCTTCACTGAAGCAGATCGAGGCGCAGTTGTCTCTTGCCGAGGTCAACCTGCAGCTTACGGACAGGAGAACCAAAGAACAGGTAGACGCGGCCACGGCGCAGATGAAGGAATCCCAACAGACCCGGAAAGAATCAGGGCACCGTGTGCAGGAACTTGAAAAGATGCGAAACGGTTTGCTTGCCGAGTTGGAAAATGCCAAGAAAAACTTTGAAAGGTCGGAGCGGCTCTTTCGAACGGGAACGGGATCGGAAAGTGACCTGGACACCAAGCGCACGCTCTACGAGAAGGCTGAGGCGGCGCTGAAAGCAACTGATCAGAGTATTGCCGGAGCCGGTGCGTCAGTGGCAGCCGGGGGCGAGAAAGTGGACCGGCAGATTGCAAACCTCAATGCAGCCAAGGCCGCGCGCCTTGAGGTTGATATGGCGCGGTACAAGATCGCTGCCCTGAAGGCCCAGCGTTCGCAAATCGAAGCGAAGTTGAAGCAGGTCGAACTCAACAGGTCCTACTGTACAATAAAGGCCCCTATCTCAGGATATATCGCCCAAAAGGGTATCCAGGTGGGAGATTGGGTCCAACCCGGCCAGCCGCTTTTTGCGATCGTTCCTCTGCAGCAGATCTATGTGGAGGCCAATTTCAAGGAGACCCAGCTTGGAGATATCCGCCTGGGGCAGCCGGCCACTATCGAGGCGGATGTCTATCCGGACTATACCTATCATGGCAAGGTAGTCGGAATTCGCGCGGGTACGGGTGCGGCCTTCTCCCTTCTTCCTCCTGAAAATGCCACGGGAAACTGGATCAAGATCGTCCAAAGGGTACCGGTAAGGATAGAGCTCGAGAAACCGCTGCCGCCGAAATATCCCCTGCGTGTGGGGCTTTCCCTGAATGTGACGGTGAATACCTCCGACAAGAGCGGCAAGCGGCTGGTTTCAGAAAGCCGCGAAAAGCAATAGGTCGGCCACGTGGAAAACGGGAATCCTGCGGATGTGAACAAATGGATCATAGCCATGACTGTGATCCTGCCGACCTTCATCGAAGTTATGGACACCAGCGTTGTCAACGTGTCGCTCCCGCACATGCAGGGCAGCCTCAACGCGGGCGTGGATGAAGTGACATGGGTATTGACCTCATACCTGGTATCCAACGCCATCATCATACCCATTTCAGGATGGCTGTCGAGCGTCTTCGGGCGCAAGCGATATCTCATCTTCTCCATCATCCTTTTCGGTCTTAGCTCCGTTATATGCGGCGCCGCTCCGACCCTCGCGATTCTCGTCGTTGCCCGTGTTTTGCAGGGAATAGGGGGCGGAGGATTGCAACCCATCTCCCAGGCAATTCTCCTGGAATCGTTTCCGACGAGGGAACATGGAATGGCCATGGCCGTGTTCGGGATGGGGATCGTGCTCGCCCCCATAGCCGGCCCGGTGATCGGCGGATGGATTACGGACAATTGGACCTGGCGGTGGGTGTTCTACATCAACGTGCCCGCAGACATTCTTGCGGTCATGATGGCCATGGCGTTTATTCATGATCCCGCCTATGTCAGGAAAAAGGGGATCCGTATCGATTACTTGGGTCTCGCATTTTTGACCATCGGCCTGGGATGTCTGCAGATGCTTCTGGATAAAGGAGAACGGGCGGACTGGTTTTCATCCGACTTCATTCTGGCTCTTGCAATCATATCGGCAGTGGCACTCATCGGTCTCGTTGTTGCGGAACTTCGATCCGAGCACCCGGTGATAAACCTCAGGGTATTCCGGGACCGGACCTTTGCCATGGGAAACCTGATCATGTTTACAGGCTTTATGACTTTTTTCAGCGCTCTCGTCATGCTGCCTCTTTATCTCCAGAAGCTCATGGGCTACACCGCGGTCTGGGCGGGCCTTGTTCTCGGCCCCGGAGGTATGGCAACCCTGCTGGTGATGCCGCTGGCCGGAACTCTCATGAAAAGGGGGGTAAAACCCCAAAGACTGCTGGCTCTGGGGGTTCTGATCAGCGCTTACTCTCTCTGGCTCATGTCGCGGTTCAACCTGGAGGCGGATTTCAACGCGGTAGTCTGGCCCAGGGTGGTGCAGGCTGTGGGAATGGCACTCTTTTTCGTGCCTCTTGCTGCGGCCACGTACATGAATGTCAGAAAGGAAGACATGGGCAATGCCACCGGAATCTTCAACCTGCTGAGAAACCTGGGAGGGAGCATCGGTGTCGCTCTTGCTACTACGATCCTTTCCCAACGATCGCAGTTCCACCAGACGTCTCTCGTGGAGCGTTTGACGCCCTTCAACCCAGCCTTCCAGATCAGGAAGCAGCGACTGCTTCGCTTGGATCAACAGGGAGGAGCTATTGCGAGCCGAAGAAAAGGCGTGCTCGCTTTCATCTATGGCCAAGTCCTGCGCCAGGCAAGCATGCTGGGATTCAATGATACGTTCTGGATACTTGGAGTGCTCAGCTTTCTGCTCGTACCGCTGCCGTTTCTCATGAAATCCAAAAGGCAGCCGGAGGAACGGCCTGTGCCCCGGGGCGGCTCTCCCGATCCGGAGCCAGGAACAGCATGACGCTCCGGAAGGAGGCTTTTTCCGGAGCGACCGATGAGGGGACACCAAAAGACCAGCCAGGAAGCCTCGGAACGGAATCCCGCCAAGGCGGGACTCTCGGAGCCCCCTGTGACAAACCTCCGGGGGCTGCTGCTCTAACGCTCGCAGCTTATTGGTAAGACGATATGGAGGTGCTCTGTGGCGAAACAGCACATACCAACCACCCAGGCCGTCAGAGAACTCCAGGCCAACAACATCGCGTTTGACTTGCTCTCCTACCGATACCAGAGCGGAGGAGGTGTCTCCGTGGCCGGGGCAGCGGCCCATGCACTGGGGCTGAACGAGCACGAGGTCGTGAAAACGGTCGTCATGGCTGATGAAAAGGGGAACCCATTTCTGGTCTTGATGCATGGAGACAAGCAGATTTCTACGAAGGCCCTGGCCAGAGAACTGCAGGTGAAGGCGGTCGGTTCCTGCGATCCGCAGGAAGCGCAGAAACACACCGGGTACCTGGTGGGCGGCATTTCTCCTTTCGGAACAAGGAAAAAGATGAAGGTCTATGTTGAATCATCCATCCTGGATCTTCCCGTGATCCATATCAACGCCGGAAGGCGCGGCCTCCTCGCCTCCCTCACACCCGACGCCCTCACAAAGGTGCTGGGCGCCCTCCCGGTCAATGTCGCCACCTAATTTTCGCATTTTGAGTTCCTCTGGATAATTTGGCGAAATCCCTGGCCACCAGCAAGGCGTCAGGTGCAAGTCGAAGATCCCGCCAACGACGGGAATGATGCCTTGATGGTGGATCAGGGAGGATGAACATTGTTGCGTCCCGGTACAAATGAGGGTATCCTAATCCTAATTCGGATCCATACGGAGAAGAACAGTGAGTTGGGAGAGGTGCTCCGCTTTACTGGAGACAGAACATTGCAGGAGGAAATACCCATGAAGAGCATGATTGTGGCCATTTGTCTGGTCTTTACTGTTGCCGCTTTTTCAGGATGTGCTCCGGCGTACAAAGCAAAACCTTTGTCTTTCAAGGCGCCGACTTCCTACCCCAATTACACGCAGATTGACGGGGTGGGTATCGGGGCCAGGGCGTATGTCTCACCTGAAAGAGCCAAAGAGGCGTTCGGATTCGATATCCGGGCAGCCGGCATGCTGCCGGTGGAAATCGTTTTCGATAATGAGGGACGGATGCCCCTGGAGATAGACGGCGGCCAGACATTTCTGGAAGACGGAGAAGGGAACTTGTGGCCTATCTTGAGTACCAAGATAGCCTACGAAAGGGCAACCAAGTATGCCAAGACCAACCAGGTGTTCGAGTCAGGTGCATACCACGGATTCCTGGGCGCGACAGCCGGCGCCATCCTGGGAGCGGCTATCGGCATCGTGAGTGGCGAGAACGCCATACGGAGCGCGGGACAGGGTGCGGCGTTGGGCGGTGCCGCTGGAGCCGTGCTTGGCGGCGCCGGCAGCATGGGGTCCGACAGCGCACGCCGAAGCATCATGCAGGATCTCCGCGACAAGTCCCTGCAATACAGGCCTATCCCGCCCGGCGGCCTGTCTTTCGGGTTCCTCTTTTTCCCGGGAGAGGCCAAGACCGCTCGGCTGCTTCGTCTTAAGATCAGGGAAGGCAGAAACGGGCCGGTGCATGTGCTTCGCCTCAGGCTGTACCCTCAGCCCCAGGCCCAGGGGTGATGGTCCATTCACATCCCCTGGAAAACGGTCCTTTAACGGTCCTCTCCGGCCAGATTGAAAGAGTCTCTTATACCAATGAGGAGAACGGCTTCACCATCGCGAAGGTGAGGATTCAGGGCCGGCGGGAGCTTGCGACCGTTGTGGGGAACATGGTGGCCCCTGCCCCAGGGGAGATCCTGGAGATGAAGGGGGAGTGGACGAATCATCCCCGGTACGGGGAGCAGTTCAGGATTGCCCGTTATACATCCAAGGTCCCGGCAACGGTCGCTGGAATAGAGAGGTACCTGGGTTCCGGCCTGATCAAGGGTATCGGACCGGTTATGGCCAAGCGCGTTGTTTCCCGGTTCGGCGAGCGGACCCTGGAGGTTATCGAGCAGGACATCCACCGGCTCGCCGAAGTGGACGGCATCGGTCAAAAGCGCATCGGCATGATCGCAAAGGCCTGGGATGAGCAGCGGGAAATCCGCAATGTCATGCTTTTTCTCCAGTCCCACGGGGTCAGCTCCGGATACGCCACAAAAATCTTCAAGCAGTACGGGGATCGTTCCATCCAGGTGGTCAGAGAAAATCCCTATCGACTGGCCACCGAGATCTTCGGCATCGGGTTTGTGACCGCGGACCGGATCGCCGGAAAGCTGGGATTTCTGAAAGACGCTCCGCTCCGGGCTGAAGCCGGAACCCTGTATGTCCTGCAGCAGCTCGCCGACGAAGGACATGTCTTCTATCCTTATGAGCCCCTGATCGCCAGGTGTTGCGAGATGCTGGAAGCGGAGCGTGAGGGCATAGTCCAGGCGATCGGCATGCTCTGCGAAAAACAAAGGATCGTCATTGAGGATCTGAATGAATCCGTCACCGCCCTGAAAGAAAATCATAAAGCCGTCTACCTCGCCAAGTATCATCTGTGTGAAACAAGCGTTGCGAACCGGCTCCGGTCACTCCTTATATCCCCAAAATCCATCAGGGCGATCGACACGGAAAACGCCGTCAAATGGGTGCAGAGCAGGCTTACCATCCGTCTGGCCCGGGAGCAGGTTGCGGCCGTCCGGTGTGCCGCTGAAAACAAAATCATGGTGATAACGGGCGGACCGGGAACGGGAAAGACCACTATTATCCAGGCCCTGCTCAAAATATTTTCGCGGCTGGGGGTCAAAATCCTGCTCACCGCGCCCACGGGACGTGCCGCAAAGAAGATGAGCGAGACGACCGGCTTTGAGGCCAAAACCATTCACCGGCTCCTGGAATACAGCCTGCAGAAAGGCGGGTTTCAGAGAAACGAAGACAGGCCCCTGGATGTCGATCTGCTGGTGGTGGATGAAGTCTCCATGGTTGATACTATTCTCATGCACTATCTGCTTAAGGCCGTTCCCCCCGGCGCGACCCTGATCCTGGTCGGCGATGTGAATCAGCTTCCTTCCGTGGGCGCCGGGAACGTGCTGAAGGACATCATCGATTCAGGTGCAGTGCCGGTGGTTACCCTGAACGAGATATTTAGGCAGGCCCGCGAGAGCCTCATCGTGGTGAACGCCCACAAGATCAACCAGGGCGCCATGCCTCTGGTCCACGCTGAAGGGCAGGGGGATGAAGACTTCTTTTTCGTGGAACAGGAAGACCCTGAAAAGGCGCTCCACATCATACTTGAGCTGGTATCCAGCCGGATTCCGAGAAGGTTCGGGTTCGATCCGGTCAAGGATCTCCAGGTGCTCACGCCCATGCACAAGGGCGTGGTCGGTGCCGGGAACCTGAACACGGCCCTGCAGGAGGCCCTCAACCCGGGCGAGGCAACGCTGGTGAGAGGACAGAGCAGTTTTCGGGTAAATGACAAGGTGATGCAGATCAGGAATAACTACGACAAAGAGGTCTTTAACGGCGATA
>CAZEGG010000166.1:0-7747 GCA_964511755.1 uncultured Desulfobacteraceae bacterium
TACTCGGCCTGGAGGACGGCCAGGGACACGCCGCTTTCCTTCATCTGATCCACGAATGTGTCCAGGGGCAGGGTGCACAACCGCTTGAAATCATAGAGCTGCTTGTATCGCTCCATAAAAGCCGGCATGGCATCATATCCCCCGATGAAAAACTCTTCTCCCGTCCCGATGATACGAAAGTCAACAATGGTCATCTGGTGTCACCTTTCTGTTGTCTCCCGGATTCGGCCATCTGCTTTCTGGTTCATCCGGTTTCTGGGTCCTTGCAGGCTGGTGCAAGGTTTATGGGTACGGGATAGGCCCCTTTTTTCTTCGATTCCGAGTCTCCCGGGCTGGTCTTTTCGGTGCCCTCCCGCCAGAAAGTCACTCAGAAAAAATGCCCTATCCCGCATGCAGTTCAATCAATCCCTGAACTTCAGAGTACACAATAACCGGATGAGCGTGCTTTCTCAACCTTCGGTCGGGACAACCGTTCCATCGGCCCGCTGACGGTCATAGCACCCGCTTGTCAGGTCTTCCTGTTCTTCCATAAGCTTCTTTTTCTGCACCCTCTCAGACGGGGTTTTCGGCAAGCTGTTTCTCAGCTCATAGTAGCGTGGTACTTTGAACGCCCCGAGGTTTTGCTCGCAGTATTCGGCTATTTCTTCACAGGTGGCTTCCATACCCTGCTTGAGAACCACATACGCCTTCACTTCTTCACCCCTGACGTTGTCCGGCACGGGAATCACTGCCGCATCCATGACTTTGGGATGATTCATGATCACCTGTTCCACTGCGCCTGCCGATATGTTCTCTCCCCCCCGCCGGATGATGTCCTTTTTCCTCCCCACGAAATGGTAGTCGCCGTCTTCGTCCTTGAAAGCGAGATCGCCGGAATGGAACCAACCTCCCCGGAACGCGTGTTCAGTGGCCTCGCGGTCCTTGTAATAGCCCTGCATCATGCCTCTTCCGCGCTTTACCAGAATTTCGCCGACTTCCCCGTCCGGCACCTCCCCGTCAGAGTCATCAGCGATTTTTGTTTCACGGTACCACAAGGGGCGTCCGATGCACCTGGTACCGGCTTTCCGGTCCGTGCCCGGCATCACCGCGATATCGGCCGTGGTCTCAGTGGATGCGTAAATTTCGTAGACCGGCACGTTGAATCTCTCCTCCCAGGCCTTGTGGATGTAAGGTGAGATCCCGGAAGTCTGTACCATTCTCAAGCTATGCTGTTTGTCAAGGTCCGACGGAGGCATGTTGAAAAGGAAAGATGTCATGGAGCCGATGCAGTAGAAGCAGGTTATGCCGTAGTGTCTGATATCGTCCCAGAATTTGTGCGTGCTGAACTTCTCGGCCAGAACCAGCGTTGCATTCCGAGACATGACCATCAGAGTATTCCACTGGGGGTCCATGTAATAGAAGGGTTGCGCCGTGAGAACGCGGTCCTTCTCCGCGAGGACGAACAAGCGTGCCTGGACCTCTGCCAGATGCACAAAGTAATCGTGCGACGCCATGCATCCTTTGGGATTTCCCGTGGTGCCGGAGGTGTAAAGGATGACAGCGAGATCGTCCGGATCGATATCGACACCCTGAAGATCCGCGGGGCCGTCGAGGAGCGTCGAATAGAGAACGATATCGCCCGTATTCTCGTTGTCAATAGTGATAAGAATCTGGAGACGAGGAAGATCCTTCCGAATACTGCCGACTTTTTCCAGATGCCGATCTTCAGTGATCAGCACGCGTGCCTCGGAATGATTCACGATATACGCGATTTCCGCCGCCACAAAACGGGCATTAACCGGGACCATGACCGCCCCGATCATATTCGCCGCCAGCCAGGCACAGGGAAACTCAAGACAATTGTTAAGCAATATTGCTATCTTGTCGCCTTTCTTCACCCCCAGTGACAACAAGCCGTTCGCCACGCGATACACATCTTCAAGGAAGGTCTCGTACGTTTTTTGCTCATCTTTGTAGAGGAGAAACGGTTTGCCGGGGCTCGAGGCGACCGCGTTTTCAAAGAGTGTCCTGATATTATTCATCCGCTCCCTCCTGATCCCTCACCTCGGAAATCCTACAGTTCATGGCCTCTGTCATCCTCCGGCAGACACTTCCTTTTTAAGACCGCTTCTTCTCCCCATCTGAGGGAGGTCGGAGCAGATCCCGGCTCTTCGCCGGAATTGTATTATCAATGTATTACTATTGATATGATGTCAAGTAAAAGTTATCAAATAATATAAATAACCTCCCACTGACATCTTCCAAAAAAATAAATATGTATTAACGTCGGTACGATATGTTGTTTCTGGGGAAAAAGGACGAATTCAATATATATTATTGTATATATAGATTGGTCGGTCGGTTACGGCCGGGATTCAACACAAATGAGGTCTGCTTGGAGGCACTCAATGCGGACACCGTCTATGTCTAGGAAGTGGAAACTCCGCATTATCCGGGTAGCGGCGGCGATAGGGGAGGGGACCACGGGTCTCGGCGTCGACACTGAGAGGGGACAGGTCACCTCTCAGGTCACCCGGCTCAATGAGGCGTTCCATGTCCGGGCCTCCCACCGTCACTATACGGCGCCGAAAACTCGCCGCAACCGTGATCCTTTCAATCCCCTTGATTTGAAGGCTGTGCCCGGGAGCAGAAAATCCTGCCGGCGTTAACCAAGGATCACATGCCTTTTACCTTGAGAAGGTTGTTTACCTTTCTGACGCCCTCGGTGGATCCGGCGATTTGGCCGGCCTTCTCTTTCTGACCTTCTGTCTTCACCGCCCCGGTCAGGGTCACTGTCCCTTCAAACGTATTGACCGAAATGGCAAAACCCCTCAAGATGGATTCATCAAAGAGTTTCGCTTTGACCTTTGTGGTGATGGTCGCGTCATCGACCACTTGCCCTGCGGATCTTCCCGCAGGGGTTTGGCAGGAGGAAAATACGAACAAAACCGCCAAGCACAAAAACAGCATAGAAAATTGAGTGGACCTCTTCATCGTTCTATCTCCCCGAAATAGTGTTTTTTAATGTAAGTTCAACTGGCTATCCAGGCCCTCTCCTGGGACACAAGAAAATCGTCTTGAGTCTTCCTCCGGTGCATTTGAATAAAACACGAAATAACCGAATCTGTATGTAGGGCCTTTGGCCTATTCTTCGGGATTATATACTGTATTTGTGCGGTTTTCCACCCACATTAATAATGACGATCATGATCCCAGTAACGGTGTCCGGAATTGCGATCATGATATCCGTATGTATGGTGCCCGTAATGGCCTCCGCGGTCGTAATAGCGATCATGCCAATAAACGCACCCGGTGGCCGTAAAAGCAAACAGGATAAAGAGCAAAATTGCTATTGGTTTCCAAGTCGTCATAACAGTCACCTCCCTCCATTGATCTGAAGATCTGAACGTAAGATGCGTGCTGTTTCCGGTCTTCTTGTACGTCTGTCTCCTCAGAACCGGACGCTGCACCGCCCCTATCTTATTAGTCGCTGATCTTGGACAGGAGGTTACTCCGCATTTGATTCGACAGACCCCACTGATGGACTGATGCGCAAGAGCTGAAAAGAAAACATCCGGACCCGGGCGATCGTTGAGGACGGTGATCTGAATACCGGCATACCTCCGGGCATTATCGTCTTCCATGGATGAAAGAGAGATCTCATTACGTCGTCACGCACCCTTCTCTGAATCTCTCAGCTGCCCTGGCGTCAAGAGTCATCGCGGCTTTCTCGTAATAGGCTTGAAGCCTTTGCAGACGATCCTTCGGAATCGCAACCTCATTTAAGCCAATCGGGCTTTTTCCTTTTCTCTGAACAGTCTCCCGGAAAATCCCTTTATCTATGTGCCGGTCACCGTTCGAGTCAATAAGAATCCATTCGCGCACGGTCTCTCCGGATGCATCGGCTCTTACAGTGCTGATCTTCACGATGAGTACCGAATCATGAACAATGCCTATGGCATGATTTTTCGACAGCAGAACGCCTCGGAGGAGGTATATGTTCAGCGCCCTTCCGGGTATCAGGCCCTTGTTGATCCCACCGGCGTCTTCAGACTTTTCCTCATATTTTGTCACCAGGACATAATCATTCGGTATCCGTGAAAAAGGATTTCGGGTCAGAAGCTTCTGAACTTCGATGCAATTCTCCAAGGCGATAGGTGGCAGGTCTTTCAGGGAAAATGACTTCGAAGACCCCTCCGTCGCCGGAGCAATGCCTGATACGGCAATCGCCGCGACCCCCAAGAAAACAATCCCGAGTATCTTTCTCAGACGAGATGCCTTCATTGTCCTTTCCTTTCGTGTATGGAGTTATGGCCTTTGAAACGACCCCGTATTCCAAAACTAAGAACAAATCAGGCAAATACAAGGGAAGCACCTCGATCCCGGAGTCTGTCAAGCAGGAGAACCGATATGCTTCAGTTTTTCGTCCCAGAATTCCTTTTCCTTCTCTCTCCAGTTGGGACCGGTGAACCTTTTGTCATAGAAACTGCCAAGTCTTCCGAACCACTTGACCCACACGTTCAGATCCTTTTCCGTTGCCTCGACAATGTCGGCGACAAAAAGCGCGATCTTGTCCATCTTCTCTTTGGGCGCATAATAGGAAGCCCCCTCCTCGGCGGATCTTTTCAAATTCTCTTCAGACAGGGCATGCCCTGTCAGCATGAGAGCGGGTACGTTGCGTTCTTTTGCGATCTCCAGAAGTTTGAAGCCATTCACTCCCATAATGTCCAGGATCGCCACATCGTATTCCTCTTTCTCCAGCAACCTCTTCCCTTCTTCATACGACAGTGCGGTGTCGATCTTGCACATCTCAAGGAGTTCAATCAGCATATCGAGAACGTCCTTCTCGTCATCCACGATGAGGATTTTTTTCCCTCGTATCATTTTGTTCGCATCCATAGTACATCCTCCGGTATTGATTCGGTCGTCGGAAACGTCAATTCGACATCTTCCGCTTTAATATTGTGTTACAACTCTCTATTTTATTTAATGTTTTCTGATTGAGGCTTCCCTCGGATCCGGCAGATTCTCAAACAAGTCCCACCACAATTACAAAATAAGAAAGAAGTCCTCTAATTCAAGAGCGGGTGAGCGTAGCGGACGGCATCGAGGCGCTATCAAGATCTCTGAGAAGACCAATGACTGACAGAACGGAATACGCACAAGCCAATCCATGTGCGGCCAAAGACGGGGGAAAAATCGTCAACTGATTCGCCCCTGGACGCACCGTCGGCGGAAACAGAGTTCTATGGAAATGCCGGTAAACCCGGACCCCGGAAGCGCATCCATCTGCTTCAGATCGGCGAGGGTCCATTTTTGGAGATCTATTTCCCCGGGAAGCGTTACCTCTTCAGTCTCAGGCCCTGCGGGTCGTGGGGAGCCTTTATGTGGACCTCGGCTTCGACCAGACGGCCTTCAACGTCTATCTCGTACCTTCCGGACATGACCCATTCGTCGGATATGTCCTGGTTCTCCAAATAACCCATACCCATGGCGCAGCCGAGCATGTGAGCGTATGCTCCGTGGGTGACAGCGCTGACCAACTCGCCGTTCCGGTAAATCGGCTCATCGTGGTAGAGCAGCGGCTCCGGATTCTTTAAGGTGAACATGACCAGACGCCTGGTGAGTCCTTTTTCCTTTTGCCTGACCAGGGCCTCTCTTCCGATGAAGTCTCCCTTGTCAAGCTTGACCGCGAAACCGAGCCCGGCCTCCAGGGGAGTGTCTTTGATACCGATGTCCGACCCCCAGTGGCGATACCCCTTTTCCAGCCGCAGAGAGTCAACGGCGTGCAGACCTACCGGTTTGAGGTCGAACTCGCGGCCTGCTTCCATGATCGCGTCGAAAACCTCTGCTGCGAATTCCGTCGGCACGTACAGTTCCCAGCCCAGCTCGCCGGCAAAAGACATCCTCAAAGCGAAGGGGCGGGCGTAGGCAACGTCGATGAACCGGGCTGTGGCGTAAGGGAAGCTTTCGTTGGACAGGTCGTCCGGAGTAAGTATGGAGAGCAGGTCCCTGGACTTGGGGCCCATCACGCCGAACATGGCGTATGCGGAGCCTACATTGGTCAGGAATGCGTGTACCCCGGTCGGAATGTGGCGCTTGATCCAATCGAAATCCCTGGTTTCGGTGGCCCCTGCAGTAACGATGAAGTACCCGCCTTCGGCCAGTTTGGTAACGGTCAAGTCTGCCTCGATGCCGCCTCGCTCGTTAAGCAGCTGGGTGTAGACGACCTTGCCTGTCGGGACGCCCATATCATTGGCGCAGATGTTCTGCAGAACTGCCTCGGCATCGTCGCCCTGGAGCAGGAACTGAGCCATGGAGGAGAGATCATAGATGCCGACCCTTTCCCGGACGGCCATGTGCTCGGCCGCCGAGTAGTCAAACCAGTTCTGGCGGCCCCAGGCGTATTCGTACTCGGGTTCGACTCCTTCTGGCGCGAACCAGTTGGCCCGCTCCCAGCCTGCCACCACTCCGAAACACGCCCCCAAATCTGCGAGCCGGTCATGGACCGGCGAACACCGGACCGGGCGGGCCGTGTGGGGTTGTTTGTACGGCCAGTGGTCTGCGTACAGGTTGCCAACCGCCTCAGTGACCCGGTCTGCCAGGTATCTGCCATTCTGCTGCCAGGGGTGATATCGCCTGATATCCACGTCCCACAAATCCTCTGTGGGGTAACCCTGAATCATCCATTCTGCCACGGCCTTGCCTGCGCCGCCTGCGCTGGCTATGCCCACAGAGTTCATGCCGCAGGCCACGAAGAAGTTCTTGACTCCGGGAGCCTCCCCCAGCAGGTAGGCGGTGTCGGGGGTGAAGCTCTCCGGCACCACAGTCAGATGCCGGATTTCGGCGTGCTCCATTGCCGGAACGCGGATGACGGCGCTGTCTATAAATATGGAGAACTGATCCCAATCCTCGTTCAATTCCGTGAACTGGAATTGATCGGGAATGCCTTTCATGCCCCAGGGTTTGGCCTTTGGTTCGAAGCCCCCCATCAACAGGCCTCCCACCTCCTCGCGAAAGTAGATATAGCCGTCCATGTCGCGCAGGGTAGGCAGGCCCTTATAGATGCCCTCCATGGGTTTGGTGACGACGTGCATGTGCTCGGCGGCATGGAGGGGTATTGCGACGCCGACCAGTTTGCCCAACTGGCGGCTCCACATGCCGCCGCAGTTGACCACGTATTCGCAGGCGATTTCGCCCCTGTTGGTAACGACCGAATCGACAGCCCCGTTCTTGAGTTTGATGTCGGTAACACAGACCCCCTCGAATACCTGAGCCCCGTTCATTCTGGCGCCCTTAATCAGGGACTGGGCCGTATCGACCGGATTGGTCATGCCGTCCTTGGGCAGGTAGTATGCAGCAGCCAGGTCGTCGGTGTTGATCAGCGGCCACATTTTCCTGGTCTCGTCAAAGCCGATCCGCTCCATTTGAATGCCGAAGGAATGGGCCATGGCCATGCCGCGGTCATATTCGTGAACCCGTGCTTCCGTCCGGGCCACCATGATCGAACCGTTTGCCGAATAGCCGGTTGCCTGGCCTGTTTCTTCCTCCAATGAGGCATAGAGCTCGGTCCCGTACCTGGCCAGTTTGGTCAGGGCTTCAGTGGCCCTCAGCTGGCCGACCAGACCAGCCGCAGCCCAGGTGGTTCCGCTGGTGAGCACTTTCCGTTCCAGAAGGATCACGTCCTTCCAGCCGTATTTGGTCAAATGGTAGGCGACGCTGCATCCGACTATGCCGCCGCCGATGACGACGACTCGTGCCTGAGAGG
>CAZEGG010000167.1:0-7746 GCA_964511755.1 uncultured Desulfobacteraceae bacterium
CTATCTTCAGGATGAGTGCTCCGCCGGTATCTCCGGCCGCACACCCGGTCCAGAGCAAATAGCCGCCGCCCTTCATGGCCGTCTCCTCAATCCCCTCGATGATCAGTCGACCCGCCGTGGGTCCCTGGGGATGTCCGTAGATCATGGAGCAGCCGTAGTTGTTGAATGCTTGATCTCCCGCGCTCATGGGATCGACTCCCATCTGCCGCCCGAAGTGGAGATCGTTGACCACAAAGGGATTGTGGGTCTTAATGACCTTGATATCGCTGATTTTCAGACCGGTATTCTCAAGCGCCATTTTGGATGCCGGTACCGGCGCAGCAGCCATGTATCCGGGTTTCACCCGCGAAAAACCATAGCCGACGACCTGAATGACGAGAGAGGGATCATCACTCAATTCTTTTGCCTTTTCCTCCGAGGTGACGATCATCATGCAGTTTCCATCCGCGGGAAAAGTCTGGGAGCCGAAACTGAGCACTCCCCCCGGGATGACCGGCCTGAGCCCTGCGAGGCCCTCCGCCGTACAGGGCGTAACCCCTTCGTCTGCCTCCACCAGTTTCGTCTTCTTCCTTGAAACCGTCACTTCTGCGGGGAACATGTATCTCTTCTGGAATTCCCGGTCATTGGCAAGGGCATCCAGGTACTGCTCATAACGCCGCAAGGTCAGTTCATCGCATTGTTCCTTTGTAAACCCGTCTTCCTTTGCCACATTTTCCGCGGTCTCGATCATCCGAAGCCCCACATTGGGATCGGAGTTGAAATTATCCATCAGCCAGTTCTCGGATAACACTTCCCCGCCCGGTCCCATGGGATTGGGCCAGATGGTGTGCGGGCCGTTGGAACACCTGTCCGTCATCAGGGTGCAGCAGTTCTTGTACAATCCCGTCTCCACGCCCATCGCCGCATTGAAAATGGAAGTGGTTGAAGTGGTACAGGCCTGGCTCAGGGCAACCCCCGGAATTTCACCTGCTCCCATAATTGCCGCCGCCCAGGTGCTTGCATAGAATTGATGGATCTGGCTTATGGTGATTCCCAGGATGAGATAATCGAACATCTTCGGATCCCAGTCTTTTTCAGCCAGCCATCGCTTCGCAGTATTTCCGGCCAGCACGATGGAATTTTCATTTGCCATGCTCCCCTGCCAGCGGGAAAACGGGGTCGAATAGTAGCCTTTGTATGGTATGAACGCCTTTGTCAACATTTCACCTTCCTCCTTTATGGTTCAATTTCTGTCAAAAGTGCTGTTCTTCTTCCGTTTCAGTCGCTCCATTTCCCGTACTTGCCCCGGAGAATACGGTGCAGGATTTTCCCGGATGCCGTTCGGGGCATCTCGCTATCTTCGATAAAATCGACGCTTTTAGGCCGCTTATATCCGGCCAGTTTTCCCCGTGTGAATTCCATAAGTTCTCTGGCCAGATCCTCACTCGGTTCATAGCCGTTATGCAAAACCACGATGGCCTTGACTGCTTCTCCCCACTTTTCATCCGGGATCCCGACGACCGCGATATCCTTCACTGCCTCGTGGGCCCCGACAACGCCCTCAACCTCGGACGGATACACGTTCTCTCCGCCCGTAATGATCATGTTGGCCTTTCGATCCACCAGAACATAGTACCCGTCTTCATCCCGCCTGACCATGTCGCCGGCGGAAGACCAACCTCCGTCGAACGCCTCTTTCGTCTTTCCGGGCTCCTTCAAATACTCTTTGAACAGCATGGGGGTCCGGTAGAAGAGTTCTCCCACTTCGCCGTCCGGGACTTCATTCCGGTTCTCATCCAGGATCCTTATGCGATCCGTGCCGAAAATCTCCTTGCCGATGGAGCCGAGTTTCTTGAACTGGTCTTCCGGTCTCAGAAGGGTAACCAGGCCGCCTTCGGTGCTGCCGTAGGCCTCCCACAATTCGGCATTCTTGAAATAATCCATGATCGCCAGTTTCAGGTCTTTCCTGGCGGGGGCAGAGGAAATGAGGAGCTGCCGCGCGGACGAGACATCGATGCTTTTCCTTACCTCATCAGGAAGCGCGAGCAGCATGATATAATGGGTGGGGACAAGGGAAGTGTACGTGATCTTGTACTCTTCTATGGTCCTCAACAGATCTTCAGGATCGAAACTGATCATGTTGTACACGAAGACAGGGGCGGTGACCAGGGTATAGGGAAACGAATAGAAAATGGAATTGACATGGCACATGGGCATCACGAGCATCACTTTATCGCTGGGCAGAACGCCCACGTTGATATTGCTCAGGTAATACTGCGCCATGTAGCTTTCATGGGTTCTGACCACTCCTTTCGGCCTCCCGGTCGTCCCGGACGTGTACATGACGGTCCAGGTGTCGGCGCCGTCGACCAACAGATCCGGCTCGTCAGGAGAGGACTCGGAAAGCAGTTCTTCATACCCGATATATCCTTCCGGCGCGGGGCCGTCTCCCAGATAGATATACCCGTTTTCAGGAACAGGGAGCCTATCCTTGATGCTGTTGATCAGTTCCACGAAAGGGGCCTCGACAATAAAGGCCTTACATTCCGAATGATTTACAATAAATTCTATTTCGGGGCCCGCCAGCCGGAACATGATAGGAACCGCGATCTGCCCGCCTTTTCCGCAGCTGGCATAAATATCCATCCACTCACCACGGTTGTAGGCAATCACGGCAAAGGTGTCTTTGTGCCCCACTCCCATACCTGTAAGGGCATTTGCCAGCCGGCAGGACCTTTCATTCCATTTCTTGAAAGTATACTCTCTCGTCTTATCCTGCCAGCCCAGCTTGTCCGGATAATTGAGGGCATTCATTTTGAGCACCGTCCCCATATGCATCCACTTGCTTATCGTCATTTCCCACGCCTCCTCTCGATTCTCCGTACTTTGATTCTCAGGTTCGCTGGCTTATTCTTATATTACTTCACCGCCCGCTTGTCCCGTCCACGGGGCTTCGCTCAAGTCGCAGAGAACGCAAAGTCAACTGCCTTTTCTTTTGCCGCTGAGACGCCGGCAAAAGAAAACAGCTGCGATTTCGGACAGAGAGATGGACGTGGCAATCCTATCCCGTGAAGCTGTCTTTTCCCTTTCCGCCGCCTCAGCGGAAAGGGAAAAAATCTTTTCTTTGCGAACTTTGCGGCTTTGCGGTGACAATAAGTTCTCCAATCACAATACGATATCGTGCTTATGCATACGTGGAACAAGAGCTGACAATCCAGAGTTTTTTCGCATTCGGCTATGTGGCGCCTGTCCGGCTATGCTGCAGTCTCCATAGCAAAAAGCGCCGCTCCCACCGCCCCTGTCAGCTGCGGGTTCCTTGGGATCAAGATATCCTTCCGGGTAATCTCCCGGACCATCTCCACGATATACGGGTTGTGCTCCACAACACCGCCGGTCATCACTATCCGGTCGGTAAACGAGTCCATCTCCATGACCCGTTTGATGACCGAGTAGAAGAGCCCTTTAACAATGTCGGCCACTTTTGCACCCTGCCTGATTTTTTCCAGGACCTCGGTCCCGGAAAACACCGTGCAGTAACTCCCCAGCTCCACCATATGCTCTGACGCTCTTGCCAGGGAGTCCATTTCCTCCAGAGGGATGTCCAGCCTGAAAGACATTTCTTCCAGGAAGGCACCGGTTCCCGCCGCGCATTTTCGGTTCATCTTGAAACTCAGGCGCCTGCCCTGATCATTCAGCTTGATGATCTTATTGTCCTGCCCGCCGATGTCAATAACCGTAGCCGCAACGGGAAAATAGTGGTAGGCGCCCCGGGCATGACACCCGATCTCTGTTTTGGAGTCATTCCTGAAAGAGACATTCTTTCTGCCGTATCCGGTGGAAATGCAGGCTGAAATGAGACTGGCAGAGACTTTGGCCATGTGCAGCGCTTCTTTCAGGCACAGCTCGGAGGTCCTCAGGAAATCGGTACCCGATTTTCTGACCGAGTATCCCAGGAGAGTCTTCTCTCCGTCCAGGACGGCGACCTTCGTCCGGGACGCCCCCACGTCAGCCCCCACAAAAACGCCTTTGCTCATCGTCCCTCATTTGTTTCCGAAAAAATCTTTGGCCCTGATGAATTTCCAATCCATAAATGGCTATCTTTTACAAGATCAAGAATATCAAGGGATTACGCAGAGACGTACGTTAGTACGTCGCACAAGTGATCCCGCAGATTGACGCTGATCTGTCCCGTCACAGGCGGGAGATTGTGAAAAATAGCCGTTTATGGATTGGAAACTATATTTCGTCCAGCTGTTCTATAAAGGCCTCAATATTGGTCTTCGCCTGCTCTTCCGAGTAGCATCGCAAATCGTTGAGATCTCCATTTATGGTCAAGGTCGGTATCCTCAGCTTCCTGCTCAGCCTTTCGGGCATGCCGTAACGATTATTGGAGTTATTCGGGCAGGTCTTTGCGTCGTGAAAGAGGATTCCGTCAAAGCGGAATTTTTCCTGACACTCTTTTATATACTGTTCTTTATAGGGCTCGTCCCGCACGATGAAAAGCTCGGTATAGGCCCGCCCCATGCTCTCGAAAGGCTTTTCCGGGTCCAGCTGATCGAATATCCAGCTGTTGCAATAGGTCGACGCCACCACACAGGTCTTCAAAGAGGCGAATTGTTCGGACAGCGCGCGAAGCTTCCCCCAGATCGGCATTCCCTCCCAGTAAATCCTATGCCGTTCCCCGTCCACGGCCGCCACACCCGCCTGTATCCTTTCCTGCAATTCAGCCAGAAGGAGTTCGTAGTAATCCACCGCCAATTTTGTGCCGCGTGCCACGACCGCAGGGGCCATATGGATGGTCGCGTCAAAAAAGGTCCATGGCGACGGGATAGCGGCTGCCGACTCAAGGCACTCTTTCCACAGTTCGGAAGTACGCCTGGACAGTCCGACCGCTTCTTTGAAACGGTCCATGTCAAGTTTCCCGCCGCTTATTTCCTCCAAGGCGGGAACGAGGTCCTCAGTCTGATTTGCGATGTCCTGGATCTGATACTCACGGATCCGCCCGATATCCCTATGCGTGTGGATTCCGATGAGAGGCGCGTGCAATTCCCTGGCGTACCATGCAAACCAGTCCTGCACGTCCCTGCACTGGTTCGTGTTGAATACCAGGACATCCGGCCGCGGGACGGACTCTATGTTGTATGCCCGGGTAAGAGGGGTCATTCCATGCAGGTAGGCGCCCACATCGCTCGTGAGATACGAGCATATGTCAGGTGAGTAGCCGACGGCATTCGCATACGGGATCACCTCCGTCGCCGTCCTGGTTGCCCCCAGGAGAGCTCCGTGGTTCTCCGGAAAATAGACCAGAAAACCCATCCCCCTCAAGAGCTCGGCAGGACCGACGCTCGTACACCACGCGATCTTCCTCTTCCCGGTTTTCGCGGCCTCATCCATCTCACGGAAATGGTCGGCCATGATCTTCTTCAAGGTTTTTCCGGCCGCGATTTCCTTTCTTGTTGTGCTTTTTTCCTCGGGCATATGTTTCCCCATCTTCAATCCGGTGATATTCGGGTCCCTATTCCATTGCCTTGGCGACCATCTCGGTGATATCCATCACCTTGATCTTGCCGCGTTCGTCCTTTGGAATGGCCTTTGCCCCCTTCTTCAGATTATCCTTGCACGCGGCGCATCCCGAGACAATGATCTCCGCACCGACGGCCAGGGCGTCCCGCACCCTTTCGGCAGCCATGTCGGTCGCCATCTCGGGATTGTTGGCCTGGACACCACCGCCTCCTCCGCAGCAGCGGGCCTGGAGCCTGTTTCTGTCCATCTCCACAAAATTGAGCCCCGGGACGGCTTTCAGAATGTTTCTGGGCTCATCGAAAACCTTCATCGCCCTTCCAAGGTCGCAGGGATCATGGTAGGTCACCTTCTTCTCCAGGTCACCCTTGAACCTGATCCTCCCCTCCCTGATGAGCTTCTCCAGATAATGCACCGAATGGTAGACCTCAAGGCCCAGGTCTCCCACTTTCGGATAAATGTTCTTGAAGGTCTTGTAGCAGCCCGCACAGGGCGTCACCAATTCCTTGGCTCCGGTCGCCTTGATCTTCTTGATGATGCGTCCGGCATGGCCTTCAAACTCTCCTGATCCCATCAGATAAAGCGGGAAGCCGCAGCAGCTCTCTTCCATACCCAGTACGGTGTAGTCCACGTTCGCGGCATCAAGGGGTTTGAGCAGGCTCGGCACCATCTTCATATCCAGATAACTGGGGACGCATCCCATGAAAAGCAGTGTTTCTGCCTGTTTCTTCAGCTCCCCTTTCTGTGCTTTTTCCCTCAGTGCGGGCGGATAGATCTGGACCCGGTCCTCCTTTGCGCTCGCGAAGACATTTCCGGTCTTCATGATATTGTCCCGTACTCCCAGCACCGCCGGGGTCGCGAACCCCTCTTTGTAGAGTTCCTTCCTCACCGCCTCCACGATCTCGTCCACCTTAATCTGGGCCGGACAGAAATAGGTGCACGCCTGGCAGGTGGTACAACTGTAAAATGCCTCGGCGAGCTCCGCGGAAGGCTCTACGCTCCCGGTCATGAAATAGAAAGCCAGCGCATTCCTTCCACGTGCGTTCCTGCCTTCCCGCTGGGTCACGCTGAAGGTCGGACACCCCAGCCGGCAGAAGCCGCAATGTATGCAGGCCAAGACCTCGTCATCAATGTCCTTCCCGAAGCTCCGCACCCCTTCGGGGTGTTCGATGACGGGCTTGAAAGCAAAAAAGTCGTAGATATCCGCTTTTCCGGCGCCTTCATCCAGCGCCATCTTCCCGGGGTTCAGGATATTATCCGGGTCCAGGGCCTTCTTTATCCGGCGCATGACATCCAGGGCCGGCCCGAGCTGCCGCTCAATATGGGGCGCACGCGTAAGACCGGTGCCGTGTTCCGCACTCAGGGTCCCCTTCATCTCCAGCGCGGTATCCACCAGTTCCTCGACCGCCTGCCTGAGCCGCTCCCATTGGTCCCGGTTCCGCACATCGGCCACGAATGTGGTATGAACGTTCCCGTCACCCACATGCCCGAACGTTGCTATGATAACATCGTACTTTTCAGCAATTGCCTGGGCTCTGCGTATGGTCTCCGGGATGCTGGTCGAGGGGACTCCGAGGTCTTCGGCGATGGGAACCAGCCTGTTTCCCGGCTTGATCCGGGAAAGAGTCGGAACCAGACGGCCTCTTGCATGCATCATCTCCGCCCGTCGGGCAGGATCATCGGACCATTCAAACTCCTCTGCCTTGTATTTCCGACATATTTCCCTGATCCTCTGCATATCCTGAACAACCACATCTCTGGCGCCGTCGGCCTCCATGATGAGCAGGGCCTCTATCTTGCTCACATCCTTTCCCAAGGCGTCTTCCACCACCTTGAGGCTGAATTTGTCCATGATCTCACACCCGGCCAGCTTGATTCCGGAGGTGGTTACCTCCGTCACGGCATCCCCGGCCGCGTTGAGATCGTGGAATACGGCGAGGGCCATGGCGGCATATTCCGGCCTGGCTTCCAGCTTGACCATCACCTCGGTGATGACCCCCAGGGTCCCTTCGGCGGAACAGAAAAGGTGCGTCAGGTCATAGCCGAGGGACGTCTTGGGCGCTCCGGTCCCCGTATCGATAATGGTCCCGTCGGCAAGGACCACCTTGAGTCCTTTGATGTAATCCCGTGTTGTTCCGTATTTTACCGCGCGATGGCCGCTCGCATTGGTTGAAACCATCCCCCCTATGGTGGCCATGGCCTCACTGCCCGGGTTCGGAGGAAACATGAGGTTGTCTTTTGCCAGCA
>CAZEGG010000168.1:0-7651 GCA_964511755.1 uncultured Desulfobacteraceae bacterium
TACGGAAAACCGTATGAAGAGATTCGAGGCCTATGGCTGGCATGTTCAGCAGGTGCCTGACGGTAATGACTTGGATGCAATTGCGGCTGCCATCCAGGAGGCACAGCAGGAGACCGGGAAGCCGTCCATTATTGCCGTTCACACCCATATCGGTTTTGGAAGCCCTCATAAACAGGACACCGCCAGCGCCCATGGCGAGCCGCTTGGCCGGGAAGAGCTTGTCCTCACGAAAAAAAACCTGGGATGGTCCCCGGATGCATCTTTCTATGTCCCGGAGGAGGCTGCAGCCCATTTCCTGCAGGCACGCGAACGGGGAAAAATCATGGAAGAGGAGTGGAATGAGCTCTTCCGCTCATACAGCCGGGCCTTTCCCGACCTGGCGGACACCTGGCAGAAGTGGATGAACCACGAACTTCCCGAGGACCTGGAAGGTAATCTTCCGGACTTCCCTCCCGAACAGAAGGGACCTGCCACGCGCGCCGCATCAGGAAAAGTGCTCAATGCCCTCGCCTCCCATATCCCCAATCTGGTGGGAGGCTCCGCTGACCTGGCGCCTTCCAACAAGACCCTCATCAATGGCGAGGCTGACTTCCAGGCGGGAAAATATGAGGGAAGAAACCTCCGGTTCGGTGTCCGGGAGCACGGCATGGGATCCATCATGAACGGTATGGCCCTTCACGGCGGCCTCATTCCTTACTGCGGCACCTTCCTGATCTTTTCCGATTACATGAAACCCGCAATACGGCTCGCGGCCATGATCGGTCTCCCCATTATCTATGTATTCACCCATGATAGCATCGGCCTGGGTGAGGACGGACCCACCCACCAGCCCATTGAGCAACTGGCGAGCCTCCGATCCATTCCAAACCTGACAGTCATTCGTCCCGCGGATGCGAATGAAGCCGCCCAGGCATGGCGTGTCGCCCTCCGGAGGAAAGGCGGCCCAGTGGCCCTTGTTCTCACGAGGCAGGGACTTCCGGTTCTGGACCGTTCGAGCTTCGGACCGGCAGAGTCCCTGGCAAAGGGAGCATACATCCTCAAAGATGCCGGTGAAGGGAATCCTGACATCGTTCTCATTGCATCCGGTTCGGAGGTTTCCGTTGCCCTTGAGGCAGGTCGGGAGCTGGAAAAACAGGACGTCAAGGTCCGAATCGTCAACATGCCGTCCTGGGAATTGTTTGATGAGCAGTCGGCGGAATACAGGAAGAGTGTTCTCCCGGAGAAGGTCACGGCCCGCCTGTCCGTCGAGGCAGGGTGCAGCCAGGGATGGCACAAATATACCGGATCGGAGGGGACGGTTTTAGGAATCGATCACTTCGGCGCTTCCGCGCCCTTCCAGGAGGTTTACAGGCATTTCGGCATCACTGCCGACAACGTGGTAAAAAAGGCGCTTGAGATTCTCGGCAGGTAAACCCCTTCCTAGGAATGTGTGGCGGGCTTCTTTCTTCCCCACACCCAATAGCCGTATCCTATGGCAAAGAGGACCTCCAGGATCCAGGCCGCGATCCATGATCTTGTCAATCCCCACAGGAGGCCTCCGAGGACGAAGGCCGGTACGAGTGTGACTATTCCGATACCTAATTTCCGGGGCAGATCCATTCTGACCTCCTCTCATTTCGTCGTAACCTTGCAGGCCCGTATTGAATTCGCCCGGTAAAAATCCGGACCGAAAGGGCGAAGGCGTTCTCGACCATCTTTTCCGGCGGGAACGTGCTGATCGTTCCGCGGAGCGGATTATAGGCAAAAGATTCATCCGGGTCAAGGTTTTAAAGGGATGGGCAGGTATTCCGGCTTCACGTTGTGTAATGCATGGAAAATATTGCCTTTTATCTTCCTGTTCGAACGGTAGAACTGCTTCAGCATTTCTCTTATGTCTTCCCGCCGGGATCTGCCCGACGTGGGACACCCAAGCCGGATCTCGGGCCAGTTCATGGACTTGGCAAACCGGCGGATTCCCTGCTCTTCAACCAGGTAGAGGGGCCGTATGACCGTCAACGCACCGCCGAAAAAGGGCTGGACCGGCAACATGGTGGACAGGGAGGCTCCGTAAAAGACATTCAGAAAGAAAGTTTCGATAAGGTCATCTTTGTTGTGGCCGAACGCAAGGAGTCTGCACCCGAGATCCCGGGCCGCCTCGAACAGGATTTTCCGCCGCAGGCGTGCACAGAGAAAGCAGGGATTCTCCCGGTTTTCGGGACCATGGGCCAAGGGACCGATCTGCGTTCGAATCACCCGATAATCAAATCCATGTGCTTCGAGAAATTCCCGGACCTTTTCCGTTGAATCTCCTCCGAATCCCGGATCCACATGGATCGCCGTTATGCGGTAATTGATGGGAATCCGCCTTATCCGTTCCCGCAGAAGCCATAGCAGACTCAGGCTGTCAAATCCTCCCGATACGGCCACAAGGACATGATCACCATCCCTGATCATCTGGTGCCGGTGGATGGCCTTTCCCATGAGGCGTTTCATTTCTTTTGCCGCATAACCCATGTCCGACTTTCCCCACGTGCATTACCGAAATGCGGTCAGGCCGCCATCATGATTCCCGAATGGATCCGACATTATCCGTAATGACGCTCACCGAAAATACTCGTCCCGATTCTCACCAGGTTGGCCTCTTCCTCCAGCGCCACCTTGTAGGAATTGGACATTCCCATGGAAAGATACTTCATTTCCACACCCGGGATTTTCATCCTATCAATCTTGTGGAACAACTGCCTGGTAACCTGAAAATACGGCCGGGAATCTTCCGGGTTCCCGGTGAGCGGTCCCATGGTCATAAGCCCTTGGACCTTTACCCGCTCCAGTCCGGCGATATCCTTGATCAGCGACGCCGCCTGCGAGGGAAATACACCCGCTTTCTGCTCTTCTTCTCCGCTATTGATCTCAACGAGGATGGCCATGGTCTTGTCCATCTTGAGACATACTTTGTCTATTTCCCCGGCAAGTCTCATGGAATCAACGGTCTCGATCATGTCGAACAGGGGAACCGCCTTTTTCACTTTATTCCGCTGGAGGTGCCCGATCAGGTGCCACTTGACACGAGGTCCGATGACTGCAAAGGCGGCTTCCGCTTCCTGGACATAATTCTCGCCGATGATCTGGAGTCCCGCCTCTACGGCCTCCAGGATCTCATCAGGAGACCTGGTCTTCGCGGCCCCCACCAGCTGAACTCCCTTTGGAAGCTCCTGGAGAATCTTTCTTACGTTCTCACGGATCATGCCATGCCCCCTTTCAATTTCTTTCTTTCATACAGGAGTTGCCTGTATCTGTAAAGGGTTCGAATGGTTTTCTGATCCACCGGCAAGGCATCACCACCTCTCCGCCGAGACAGGATTGCACGGAGCTCAACCTGCATTGCCTTCGAGCGCTTCTCGGTGCGGCGTATTGTTCTCGAGCGACTCAAACCCTATTTCCCCCTGGACTTCACTATCCGGAAGGAATAACATGCAGTACTGTCAAATCAATCTTGAATGATGTTTTTGCGAGCGCCCCGGGGCATGGAGATACCAGCCGGATGGGGAGCGGAGAGATGCCGTTTTCATTCTGACCATGGAGAGGACCATGACAAAAGAAGACCGGGGACACTATGCAAAAAAGCATTCGCCGGGAAGGGAGGTCAACACAACCCTTGCTGGAGAAGTGGGAAAGCGCGCTGGAAATGGTAAGATGGCCTGTGCCGTAGCATTCGACATCGCCGAGAATCTCGGGGTATCTCCCGCGGAAGTGGGATTCACTCTTGATATGCTTGAAATCAGGCTGATCAAGTGCCAGCTTGGTCTTTTCGGATACGGATCCGGGAAGAAGATCGCACAGGCAGCCGAAAACATGCCGGAATCCCTCGAAAAAGCTATCAGGGCCGAAGTCAGCGGAGAAAACCTTTCCTGTGCAACTGCATGGAGGATAGCCGGCGAATTCCGGATTGGCAAAATGAAAGTTTCGTCGGCGTGTGAAACACTTGGGATTAAGATTAAGCCGTGTCAGCTCGGCGCATTCTAGTTTCCAACCAGAAATGGCTATTTTTCACAACCTCTGCGTCAATCTGCGGAATTACTTGTGCGTCGTACTATTATAGTACGCCTCCGCGTAATTCCTTGACTTTCTTGATCTTGTAAAAAATATCTCATTTCTGGGTTGGAAACTCGCGCGTGCCCAAAATGTATTTGTGACTGGGCGCATTCTAGTTTCCAGCCATGTACGGCGCATGCGGCCGCTGCCGCCTGCCGCCCACAAACTGAGGCCCCTGTCCTTTTCAAAGCCGCATTGCTTTGCCACAAGGGACAGGGGCCAAAAGGTAAAGGGCTCAAAATCTAGCAGCTGCAGGAACTCCCGCAACCTCCGCCCATGCTCATATTCGATGTGATAGAGAATCCCGAACCCATCGCTGAATTCACGTAATCAACCTTGATGGGCTTGACCTGGTTCAGCAGATTCTTGTCAACCACATAGGTAATACCGCTATTGTCGAAAACCTCATCTTCTTCTCGCAGCTCATCCAGAGCCATGCCCAGAGAGGGCCCGGATCAGCCGCCCTGCGAGAGGACGATCCTTATGGGAGGGATCTCCTCACGATCTTTGAGGAATTCTTTTACCATTTCGTTCGCTTTTGCTGTTACTTCAAACATTCTGATCCTCCTTCATGTTCCTTCCGAATGATGTGTGCTTGCTTTCAAACGCTGTCTGCTTTTGCCTAAAAAATAGGGTCTCAATCTCCTTTTGTCAAATTTTATCCTCCCATCCCGAGAAATTTCACGAATCAAAACGGCTCTTCAGAAAGCCTTTGCCTCAGCCAGAGAAGCACTTTATCGAATTCATCATGGAGTTCCGCCAAGGCCTTGCCGCGATGGCTCACCATGTTTTTTTCATCGTTTGAGAGTTCTGCAAAAGTCCTGCCAAGAGGTGGATAATAGAAGATCGGATCATAGCCGAATCCGTTGTTTCCTCTCATTTTCCGTGCAATTTGCCCATCGCACACACCCTCGTAGATGAGGGCCGGGCCCTTCGGTACGGCAATGGCAAGGACACAGACGAATCTGGCGTTCCGATTCTCCACTCCCTTCAGCGCATCCAGGAGCTTGAGATTATTTTCATGATCGACTGCATCTTCCCCGGCATATCGCGCCGATCGGACACCGGGAGCTCCCTGCAAAGCAGAAACCTCCAGACCCGAATCATCTGCTATGGCCGCAAGTCCGAGGACCCTCGCCGTATGTCGTGCCTTCTTAACCGCATTGTCCTCAAAGGTCTCGCCATCTTCCACCACGGAGGGAATCGGACCGAAGTCTTCCAGGCTCTTGATTTCCACCGGAAAATCGGCCAAGAGGCGTTTGAATTCCCGCATCTTTCCCCTGTTTCTCGTGGCCAGCACGATGGGTCTGTCAAGCGCTGTAAAAACCTCTCCCTTCATAAACGATACTCCTTTCCGCTTTGAGGATAATGAAAACTCATGATCGATGGCAAGAAATTTGTAGACATAACCCGAACCGTGTGACAGAAATATCTTACCACGAATCGGAGAGACAGCAGTATGTTTTCACTGGACATTTTCCGCAGAAAATACAATGCCGATACCGCAGAAGTGAAAATCAAAGACCGGCCGTTCTCATTCTTTGTTCCCCGGGAACTGGAACCATTTATGGACCAGGATGACGTATTTCACAATTTTCCCCTGTGGGCGAAGATCTGGGAGGCATCAATGGTCCTGGCGGACCACCTGGCCTCCCGTGAGCCGCTTCCCGGCAGCAAGCTCCTCGAAATCGGCTGCGGATTGGGCGTCGTAGGCATTGTTGCAGCATCCTTCGGGCATAGAATCACCATGACGGAACAGGACCCGGATGCCCTCAATTTCGCGCGAGCCAACGCCCTCTCCAATCTGCCCCATTCAGGTCCCACTATCGACATACGAAGGCTCGACTGGAATCATCCGCGGTTTAAACGCACTTTTGACCTTATTGTGGGATCTGAAATCGTTTACAGCCAGAGAGACTATGAGCCTCTTTTCCGCTTGTTCAAATCCTCCCTCAAACCGGACGGCGAAATTATCCTCGCGGAAGGCTTCCGGGAATCGAGCGTCACGTTTTTCAGAGAAATGAGCCGATACTTTGAAATGAAAGCGCAAAAAAAAATAATCCGGACGCCCGAAAAGGAAGTCCGCATTATTCTCTGCTCCATGAAGTTCAAGACTCCGGAAAATAATCTTGACTAGGAAATCCGGCCCACTCCGCGCTCGTTTACGTTGATTCTGAATCCCAGAGCTGCACTATGGGGCGCCACGATCACAGAGGACCTGTTCGGCTCCGGTTCATGTCCGATAATCGGCATTGATATTCACGTACTCGGGAGACAGGTCGCAGGTGTATATCTTTTCAGCACAGTTCCCCATATGCATGTCAACATGAACGGTGAATGATTCTTCTCCCATCCTCTTTGCCGCCAGCACCTCTGCTTCCTTGCCGCACCCCAGGCCGCCTTTCACGATCTGGACTTCATCGATCCAGATATCCGTTCTGGATTCATCCATGGATATTCCGGCTCTTCCCAGGGCTGCCATGATCCTCCCCCAGTTGGGGTCCCGGCCGTAAAAGGCAGTCTTGACAAGAGGTGAACTGGCAACAGTACGCGCTCCCTTGAGAGCATCGCTCGGGCTTGCGGCGCCGTCGATCTCCAGGGTCACGAATTTCGTAGCGCCTTCCCCATCCCGGGCAATCATCCGCGCCAGATCATCCATCACCCTGATCAACCCTTCGGCAAACTCTCCGTATGCCTCACGGGAAAGCTCTCTGTTCCCGGCCAGGCCGTTCGCCAGGGCGAATACGGTGTCATTGGTACTGGTATCGCCGTCAACACTTGTTCGATTGAAGGTCGATTCGGTCCCATTCGTCAGCGCCTCCTGGAGTGACGCGGCATCGATGGAAATATCCGTGAGAATAAAACTGAGCATGGTTGCCATGTCCGGCATAATCATACCCGCGCCTTTGGCCATCCCCACAATTCGGTAAGGGTGCCCTTCAACGATTCCTTCAAAGAGGGACTTCTTGGGGAATGAATCAGTCGTCATAATGGCGCTTGCCACATCCTGCAAGGCGTCGGGTTTCAAAGATCGCACCAAGCCGGGAATCGCTTTTGAAACGGCTCCCATATCCAGGGGCACGCCGATGACTCCGGTAGAGGCCACGAGCACTTCCTCCGGGGGAATATTAAGGGCCCGGGCGACCCTGTCGGCCGTCTCTTGGGCATCGCTCATGCCTTGCGGTCCGGTACATGCATTGGCATTTCCGGCATTAGAAATAATTGCCCGGGCCCTTCCGTTCCTGACGTGCCTCCTGCTCAGCAGGACCGGCGCGGCTTTCACCCGGTTTGTGGTAAAGACTGCGGCGGCGTTTGCTTCTTCCGCTGAATAAATCAGGCCGAGGTCCAGTCCTCCGTCCTTCTTGAGCCCGGAGGCCACTGCCGACGCCGTGAATCCCCGTACGACATATTCCATATCATTCCTCATTGGCCTTGCGCCTTATGCCTTATGCCTCACGCCTGTCTTTTCAGGTTTACCGGTTGGCCCCGCAGCACTTCTTATATTTCTTTCCACTGCCACAGGGACAGGGGTCATTCCTTCCCACCTTCTTCTCTTTTCGGCGGACCGTAACGGGCGCCT